>DATGDO010000044.1:0-4367 GCA_035310805.1 Solirubrobacterales bacterium | reverse complement strand
CGGCGGCGCTCGTCGCCACGCCGGCGAGCTTGCCCTCCAGCACGTGGGGTCCGCTCATCGGAACAGCCGCGCGACGGGGCGACCGTGTTTGGTGATCTCCACCTCCTCACCGGTCGCGACCTCGTCGAGCAATGCGAGAATTTTTGCCTTGGCCGCTGTTGCGGTCAGCTTTGTGGTCATACGGTCATTCTACAGGTCATTTACCCACAACGATCACGATCGGAGAAACTGGCGCCGCATGCGGTCGTTCCTCGTCGTCCTGAGTGCCGTCGCGGCGCTCGCGCTGCCCGCGACGGCAGCCGGCCAGACCATCCCTGCCGATCCCGCCGACCAGCCGCCCTTCGACGGTGGACAGACCTACCAGCTTTCGGTGCCGACGTCGGAGTCAAAGCCGCCGCCCGGCTTCGTGCTCTACGAGCGCCGGGTGGCGTCGATCGCGACCGACGCCGTCAGCGGCGAACTCGGCGGGGGAGCGAATCGGGTGCGCGTCCGGACCCGGCTCGGCTCTGACGGCCGCAACCAGTGGCAGGTCGACTTCTACGAGCCCGACGGCAAGGACATCGCCGAGGTTGTCGTCGACGACTCGAGCGGGGGGGTTGTCGAGAAGTGGACCGGCTCACAGGTCGACACGAAGCTGGCCCGCGGCTATCAGGGCGCCGTGTCCGGGAAAGTGAACCGCTGGTGGATCTGGCTGCCGCTCTGCCTCCTCTTCCTCGCGCCCTTCGTCGATCCCCGGCGTCCGCTGCGGCTCATCCACCTCGATCTGATTGCCTTGATCGGCTTCAGCGCCTCGCTCTTCTTCTTCAACAAGGCGGAGATCGGGCTCTCGGTGGGGCTCGTCTATCCCATGCTCGCCTACGTCTTCCTGCGGATGCTGGCCGCCGGGTTCAGGTCGGCCGAGACCAGGGACCGGCTGCTGCCGCTTGCGCCGCGCGGCCTGCTGGTGGCGGGGATCGTCGCCTTGGTGGCCTTCCACACCGCCTACGTCGCGACGGAGGGCAAGGTGATCGACGTCGGGCTCGCCGGCGTGATCGGCGCCGACCGGCTGACGCACGGCGAGGACGTCTACGGCGAGGGCTTCTCGAGGGGCCTGCCGCCGAGCTCCGACGTGCGGGGTGACGTCTACGGACCGGTCAACTACCTCGCCTACGTCCCATTCGAGCTGGCCTTCCCCTGGAGCGGCCACTGGGACGAGGTCTCAGGGGCCCGCGCCGCCGCGCTCGGCTTCGAGCTGCTCACCGCCCTGGCGCTCTTCGGGCTCGGCCGTCGGCTGCGAGCGGGGCCGGAGGGGGCGACCCTCGGCATCGCGCTCACCTACGCGTGGCTTGCCTACCCCTTCACGATGTACACGCTGGGCTCCAGCTTCAACGACTCGCTGGTGGCGCTGCTCGTGGTCTGCTGCCTGCTGCTGCTCTCCACGCCGCCCGCGCGAGGCGCCGCCTCGGCCCTCACCGGATTGACCAAGTTCGGCCCGCTGTTGCTGGCGCCGCTGTTCGCGGCCGGCCATGGTGACCGGCGTGCCCGGCCGCTGATCGTCTTCGCGCTCACCTTCCTCGTCACCGCAGCGATCGTCACGATCCCCCTGCTCCCCGACGGCGGCTTCCGCGAGCTCTACGACCGCTCGCTTGGCTACCAGGCCTCCCGCGGCTCGCCGTTCAGCGTCTGGGGCCAGGCGCCCTCGCTGCACGCGCTGCAGACCCTCAGCAAGGTGCTCGTGGTGGGCCTCGGGGCGCTCTTCTTCTTCGTCCCCAGGCGGCGCACCACGACGCAGGTCGCTGCCCTGGCGGCGGCCCTCTTGATCGCCGTGCAGGTGACCGCGAACCACTGGTTCTATCCGTACGTCGTCTGGTTCACGCCGCTGGTCCTGGTGGCCCTGTTCGCGCAGCGGCGCGGGCCGGAGCCGGCCCATCCGACCATGCTGAAGGCGGGCACGGCCGGCTACGGGACTGCGCCGAGAAGGGCCTAGAGCATTCCGCCGGCGGCGGGTGGAGCGGTCGGATCGGCGCCCTCGTCGCCGATCTGCTCCCGGGCGAGGAAGTCCTCGATCAGCAGCGGGCTGTCCTTGGCCTGCTCGCAGACATTGAGCAGGTCGGTCATGGACGAGACCTCCTCGACCTGCTCCTTGACGAACCAGGTGAGGAACTGCTCGGCGGGGAAGTCGCCGGCGTCGCGGGCGAGCTTGAAGAGGGCGTTGATCTCTTCGCTGACCCGCTTCTCCTGCTCGAGCGCCATCTGGACGGGCCCGACGACGTCGTCGTAATGGGTCTGCTGTGACCTGATGTCCGGGATCCGGACCTCCTCGTCGGTGTCGAGCAGGTACTGGACCATGATCATCGCGTGGTTCCGCTCCTCCACCGCCTGGCGGTAGAAGAAGGTGGCTAGGCGGGGCAGGGTCTCGGAGTCGTAGTAGACCGCCGCGCCGATGTACTGCTGGGAGGCGGCGAACTCGTTCGAGATCTGCTCGTTGAGGGCGTCGGCGAAGCTCTGATCAGCCATGGGCCGGGAGCCTACTCGCCCCAGCGAAAGCCGGTCTCCGTGGGCATCGGCTCGAGCGGGCTGGAGGGCAGGCCGGGTTCTGTGCCGGCGGTGTTGTAGCCGGAGGGCGCTACGTCGTTCGGCGTGTCCGGGTGGAAGAGCGAGGCCAGGTACTGGATCTGGCCGCGCCCCGGGCCGAGCTCCCACTGACCGCCGCCGTAGGCCCCGATCCCGTTCTCGTCACAGTGGTCGTAGGCAGCGAAGAGCTCGTGCAGCGGGCCGAACCGGGAGGGCTTGATGTTCACCATCTTCGGCGGCCAGGGCTGGCCCTCGATGTCGGCGACCGAGTGGATCACGGCGTCCCAGGTGACGCGGTCCGAGACCGGGTCGAGGATCGGCTTGGTCTCGTCGTTCACGTCCGGGTCCTCCAGCCAGGCCTCGGGGAACGCTTCTATCAGCCTGCGATAGAGCTCGGGATCGGTGTCCACGTCGACCGGGGTGCCCTTGTACTGGCCCTTCAGGTCGAGCGAGTCGACGGCTCCGGTCTCCACCAGCTGGCCGATCAGCTCGTCGGTCCAGTCGTTGGTGGGATCGAGTTTGAAGCGCAGGGTCGGATAGACCTCGAGGCGCTTGCGGACCGGCTCGATCGTCGAGGCCTCATCGGAGCCCGGGGGGGTGAGGCGCATCGAGACGACGAAGTTGACCGGGCGCGGCTCGCGTCCGATCACCTCGTGCAGCGACTGGCCCGCCTGGCGGAGCGCCAGATCGAGTGCAGCGCTCTCGAAGGCCCAGCGGCGGTAATTGAGGGAGACCTCGCGCTCGGGCGGGCTCGGGAAGAGCTCGAGGCCCTCGAGCAGCTCCGAGAACGACGCGATCGTGTGCTCACCGGCTAGCTGCAGAGCGGCGCCCGCGTCCTGGAAGGCGACGTGGTCGAGCGCGTCGTAGACGACGTCCTCGCCGAGGCCCTCGTGGCCACCGCCCTTCAGGTGGATGATCGTCGTCAGCCGCGTGAAGCCAGGTGTCTCGAACTCCAGCCCCCGCAGCTCGTAGGAGTCGATCCGCAGGGGCAGGTCCTTGATCCGGTCGTAGCTGCTCATGGCGGCGGACACTACCGACCGGTCCATCTCGGCCCGAACGGGTCGCGTAAGGTTGCGGCCCGAGGGAGGCGAAGGGCAGCGCTCGATCAGTCGTCAAGCCAGAGGAGAGGAGAAGGAATGGCCGAGTCACTCGGCGCCGATGCCGGCGCGGGCCTGAAGGCACTGGGAGTCAACTGCACCCTGAAGAAGTCCCCTGAGACCTCCAACACGGAGGCCCTGATGAACCGCGTCCTCGGGATCCTGGAAGAGCACGGCACCGAGACCGAGATCCTGCGGCCGGTGGACTTCGACGTCAAGTTCGGCGTCAGCTCCGACGAGGGCGGCGGCGACGAGTGGCCCCAGATCCTCGAGAGGATCAAGGCCGCCGACATCCTCTTGATGGGCATGTCGATCTGGTTCGGCGTGCGCTCCTCGGTCTGCCAGATGGTGATCGAGCGCCTCGACGGCACCTACAACGAGCGCAACGAGGTCGGCCAGTACCCGCTCTACAACAAGGTCGCCGGCGTGGTCGTGACCGGCAACGAGGACGGCGCCCACGCGAGCGCGGAGACCACGCTTTTCAACCTGACGCACCTCGGCTGCGTGGTGCCGCCCAACGCCGACACCTACTGGGTGGGCGAGGCCGGTCCCGGCCCCTCGTACCTCGACGCGGGCGGCCCCGATCACCCCTACACGCAGCGGACCAGCTCCTGGTGTGCCCACAACCTGCTGCACATGGCCCGCATCCTCCGTGAAAACCCGATCCCCCCGATCGGCAACACGCTCGACGAGCACGGCGGGGATGCGGTGCACACC
>DATGDO010000043.1:0-4752 GCA_035310805.1 Solirubrobacterales bacterium | reverse complement strand
GAGCACGTCGAGCAGGCGCTGTACGTCCGCGAAGTGGAGACCGGTGGTGGGCTCGTCGAGGATGTAGAGCGTGTCCCCCGTCGCCACCTTGGAGAGCTCCGTGGCGAGCTTGACGCGCTGGGCCTCGCCGCCGGAGAGCTGGGTCGCCGGCTGGCCTAGACGGATGTAGTCGAGCCCCACGTCGTGGAGCGTGTCGAGACGACGCGAGATCTTCGGGATGTCCTTGAAGAAGGCACAGGCCTCGGCCACGGACATCTCGAGCACGTCGGCGATCGACTTGCCCTTGAAGCGGACCTCGAGCGTCTCGCGGTTGTAGCGCTTGCCGTGACACTGCTCGCAAGGCACGTAGACGTCGGGCAGGAAGTGCATCTCGATCTTGATCTGCCCGTCGCCCCGGCAGATCTCGCAGCGGCCGCCCTTGACGTTGAAGCTGAACCGCCCGGGCTTGTAGCCGCGGGCCCGCGCCTCGCGGGTCTGCGCGTAGAGCTGGCGGATGTGGTCGAAGACGTTGGTGTAGGTCGCAGGGTTCGAGCGAGGCGTCCGCCCGATCGGCGACTGGTCGATGTTGATGATCTTGTCGACCTGGTCGAGCCCCTCGATCCGGTCGTGTGAGCCGGGCCGCAGCTTCGCCTGGTGCAGCCGGTTTGCGACCGCCGGGTAGAGCGTCTCGTTGATCAGCGTCGACTTGCCCGACCCGGAGACCCCGGTGACACAGCAGAAGACCCCGAGTGGGACCGGCACGTCGATCCTCTTCAGGTTGTGTTGCCGGGCACCCTTGACGACGAGCAGGCCGCGGGGCTCGCGCCGCTTCTCGGGGATCTCGATCTGGCGCTGCCCCGCCAGGTACTGGCCGGTCAGCGAGGCCGGATCGCACTCCACCTCCTTCGGGGTCCCCTCCGCGATCACGTGGCCGCCGTGCTCGCCGGCACCCGGGCCGAGGTCCACCAGATGGTCCGCCGACCGCATCGTCCCCTCGTCGTGCTCGACCACGATCACGGTGTTGCCCAGATCGCGGAGCCGCTCCAGCGTCTGGATCAGCTTGGCGTTGTCGCGCTGGTGCAGGCCGATCGAGGGCTCGTCGAGGATGTAGAGGACCCCGACCAGGCTCGAGCCGATCTGGGTGGCGAGCCGGATCCGCTGCGCCTCGCCGCCGGAGAGGGTCCGCGCCGACCGCGCCAGGTTGAGGTAGCCGACCCCGACGTTGTCCAGGAAGGCGAGCCGCTCGGTGATCTCGCGAACGAGCAGCCTGGCGATCGCCCGCTCGGTGTCGTTCATCTCCAGCTCCTCGATCCAGCGCAGCGCCGCCCGCGCCGAGAGCTCCGTGTAGTCGTGGATCGAGATCCCACCGACCTTCACCGCCAGGCTCTCGGGCCGCAGCCTGGCGCCCTTGCAGTCCGGGCAGGGCTGCTCCGCCATGTAGCCCTCGACGCGCTCGCGCACGCCGTCCGAGTCGGTCTCCTCGTAGCGGCGCTCGAGGTTGTTGACGATCCCCTCGAAGCGGACGCTGTACGAGCGCCGCCGGCCGAAGCGGTTCGTGTAGCTGACCTTGTGGCGCTCGCCGGCGGTGCCGTAGAGGAAGATCTCGCGATCCTCGTCCGAGAGCTCCTGCCAGGGCGCGTCGGGGTCGACGCCGTAGTCTTCGGCCACCGCCTCGACCAGGCGCTTCCAGTAGCGGGAGTGCCCGAGCCGCCAGGGCTGCAAGGCCCCCTCGGACAGAGACAGCGTCGGATCCGGCACCACCAGATCCGGATCGACCACCCGCTGGAAGCCGAGGCCGTGGCAGCGCTCGCAGGCGCCGTGCGGCGAGTTGAAGGAGAAGATTCGGGGCTCGAGCTCGGGGATCGAGGTGCCGCAGTTGAGGCAGGCGAAGCGCTCGCTGAAGGTGAGGCGGTCGGTGACGTCCGGCGGCAGCTCCCCCGCCCCCCTCGCGCCCTTGACCCCGCCCTTGCGCTCCGACGTGGGTTCGCCGTCGGACGACGAGCCGTCGCGCTTGACGATGTCGATCTCGACGACCCCGCCGGCCAGCCCAGCGGCGGCCTCGATCGACTCCGAGAGCCGGCGCCGCAGGTCGCTCTTCATCACCAGGCGGTCGACCACCACCGAGATGTCGTGGTTGTACTTCTTGTCGAGCTTGATCTCCCCAGCCTCGGAACGGGTCGCTCCTGACGGAGCGCCCTCGAGTAAGCGCAGCTCGCCGTCCACGCGGACGCGGGAGTATCCCTCCAGCCGGAACTGCTCGAAGAGCTTCTCGAACTCACCCTTCCGCCCGCGGACGACCGGCGCCATCACCATGAAGCGCGTGCCCTCGTCCAGCGTCATCACGCGGTCGGTGATCTGCTCGACCGACTGACCCTCGATCGGCTCGCCGCACTCCGGGCAGTGGGGATGCCCGATCCGGGCCCAGAGCAGGCGCAGGTAGTCGTAGATCTCGGTGACCGTCCCGACGGTCGACCGCGGGTTGCGAGAGGTCGTCTTCTGGTCGATCGAGATCGCCGGGGAGAGCCCGTCGATCGAATCTACGTCCGGCTTCTCCATCAGCCCGAGGAACTGGCGCGCGTAGGCCGAGAGCGATTCGACGTAGCGCCGCTGACCCTCGGCGTAGATCGTGTCGAAGGCGAGGCTCGACTTGCCGGACCCCGAGAGGCCGGTGATCACGATCAGGGCGTTGCGCGGCAGCTCGAGGTCGACGTCCTTGAGGTTGTGCTCACGGGCCCCACGAATGACTATGCGCTCGGAAGGCGCCATCACTACATCGATTCTAGGAGCCGAACGGACGTTCCCCTCGACGGGGGAGTGCCGGCTGCCGCCCGATCGTGACACCGGCGAGCGGCGCGGCGACGCGCGCGCCGAGTACACGCCTGCATGCGTCGGGCAAGATCGCCAACCCAGGTTAAGCTCGCCTCGATGAGCGGCCCGCCCCCCGTCAGCGGAATCTCGGAGCTGGTCCTCGAGGTCTCCGATCTCGAGGCCGCACGGCGGTTCTACCGGGACGTGCTGGGCTTCGAGGAGACCCTCTACGGCGAGGGCGCCGAGGGGCGCTACTGGTACCTGGTCGGCGAGAGGGCCAGGCTCGGGCTCTGGACCGAGCAGGTGGGGCTGGCGGGCGGCCGCGGTGGCGCCCACGTCCACTACGCGTTCTCCGTCTCCGACTTGGACATCGACCCGCTCAAGGCCCGGATCGAAGGCGCCGGCATCGAGGTCGAGGGGCCGATTCAGCTGGGCCCGGGGCGAGCGATCTACGTCACCGACCCCGACGGCAACGTGGTCGAGTTCTGGAGCCAGGATCTCGCCGCCTATGCCGAGGGCGCTCGCGCCGGCGGGGCTCCGGGTACGTTCCGAGACGAATGAACCGGGCACCAGCAGGGCCCACCCGGCGCCAGCTGCTGATTGGGGTGGCGTTCGCCGCGGTCGCGCTCGGCCTGCTCTACATCCTCCTGCCGGCGATCGCGGGGCTCGGGGACACGTGGGACAGGCTCAATCGCGGCGAGCCGGGATGGCTGACGGCCGGGCTGATCCTCGAGATCGCCAGCTTCTTCTGCTACGTGGCCCTCTTCCGTGGCGTGATCGGGCGCGAGGCCGGGATCGGCTGGGCGCAGAGCTACAGGATCACCCTGGCGGGTCTGGCGGCGACCAGGCTGCTGGCGGCCGGTGGGATCGGAGGGATCGCGCTGACCGCGTGGGCGCTGCGCCGGGATGGCCTGCCGGCACCCCTGGTGGCCCTCCGAATGGCCACCCTGATGGTGCTGCTCTACTCGGTCTACATGGGTGCGGTGGTGCTCACGGGGCTCGGCCTGCGGATCGGGATCCTCTCGGGACCGAGCCCCCTGGCGTTCACCCTGATCCCCGCCGCCGTCGCCGGCCTGATCATCGTCGCGTGCCTGCTGATCGGATACTTCGGCGGGGAGCTGCGGGAGACGACCAAGCGCCTGCGGCACCCGAGCAGGCGCGAGCGCTGGCGCGCGGCGCTCGCGACCGTGCCCAACACGCTCGCCGGCGGAGTCCGTGGCGCGATCGAGATCCTCAGGGAGCGTCCCCTCACCGGGCTCTGGGCGATCGGCTGGTGGGGATTCGACATCGCGGTGCTCTGGGCGTGCCTGCACGCCTTCGGCACGCCGCCGCCCGCCGGCGTGATCGTCGCCTCCTACTTCATCGGCATGACGGCCAACCTGCTGCCCTTGCCCGGGGGGGTCGGCGGGGTCGAGGGCGGGATGATCGGCTCGCTGATCGCCTTCGGCGTACCGGGCGGCCTCGCGATCGTCGCCGTCCTCTCCTACCGCGCCTTCTCGTTCTGGCTGCCGACGATCCCGGGCACGATCGCCTACGTCGGCATCCTGCGCCGCGAGCCCGCCACCGCAACCGTCTGAGAGGAGGACGACCGGAAGGGGGCGCCGCCTCGCGGGCGGCCGCCCCAATCCCAAGCCGTTAGTCGGCCCAGCGCGCGGTCAGCTGGTAGATGATCGTGACGTCGAGCAGGATGATCAGGAACGCCCACAGCGGCGCCGCGGGGAACCAGACGATCTGCGCGACCGCGTTCACGGCGACGAAGAAGATCGCCGCCCAGCGGGCGCCGGAGCTGCCCGCGAACAATCCGAGACCGGTCAGGGCCATGATCGAACCGAGGATCAGGTGTACCCATCCCCAGGTCGTCAGGTCCGCGACGATCGCGCCGTGGCCTCCGACCACGACGACCTGATCGTTGAGAATCGCCGCCAGGCCCCAGAGCGCGTCGAGCGATCCGACGATCACGAGGAT
>DATGDO010000042.1:0-4421 GCA_035310805.1 Solirubrobacterales bacterium | reverse complement strand
CGTTCCTCCAGGGCGACCAGTGGGCCTATCTGGCCGGAATAGTCGCCGTCCTGCTCGGCGCCACGCTGGTCTACTTCCTCTTCCCGAAGAACGAGGCTGAGCGGCGGATGCTCGCCGACTTCGCGGCCGAGGACGCCGATGCTCACCGCAAGGCCCGCAGCTAGACTCGGGGATCCGTCGCTGGGAGACACAGACCGCATGCGCAAGTGGATCCCAATCATCATCCTGGCCTCGGGGCAGTTCGTGATGACGCTCGATTCGAGCGTCATGAACGTGTCGATCTCCCAGATCACGGCGGACCTGAACACCTCGATCCAGGGCGTCCAGGCCGCGATCACCTTCTACACGCTGGTGATGGCCGCCTTCATGCTCTCCGGCGCCAAGTTGGGCGACATCCACGGGCGGAACCGGATGTTCGCGATCGGGCTCGCCGTCTACGGCGTCGGCTCCCTGACCACGGCCCTCAGCCCCAGCCTGCCAGTGCTGCTGGTGGGCTGGTCCGGGATCGAGGGATTGGGGGCCGTGATGGTGATCCCCGGGATCGCGGCGCTGACCGCCGCCAACTATGAGGGCAAGGACCGGGCCCTTGCCTACGCGCTGATCGGCGGCATCACCGCGGTCGCCGTCGCGGCCGGTCCCCTGATCGGCGGCTGGGTGACGACCAATGCCAGCTGGCGCTACGTCTTCGCTGGAGAGACGGTGATCGTGATCGTGATCATCCTGCTGCGGGGACAGATCAGCCAGGCGCCCAGGGCCGAGCATCCGCCCAAGCTGGACTACGTCGGATCCGCGCTCTCCGCCGCGGGCCTCGGCCTGATCGTCTTCGGGATCCTGATGGGCAGCAAGTGGGGATTCGTGAAGCCGCTGGGAGCGCTGACGATCAACGGAACGGAGATCACCCCGCTGGGCTTCTCCGTGGTGCCCTTCATCGTCCTGGCCGGCCTGGGCGTGCTGGCCGGGTTCGTGCTCTGGGAAGACCGGCGGCACCGCCTGGGGCGCGACCGGCTCGTGGAGACGGCGATGGTGCGGATTGCACGGCTCCGCGCGGGGCTGACGACGCTTCTCGGCCAGCAGCTGGTGTTGATGGCGATCTTCTTCGTGGTCCCCGTCTACCTGCAGGTGGTGGTCGGCCTCGATGCGTTCGAGACGGGCAAGCGGCTGCTACCCCTGTCCGTGGCGATGTTGATCGCGGCGATGGCGGGGCCGAAGGTCGCGGGACGGCGCTCGCCGAGGACGGTCGCGCAGATGGGCCTCGTCCTGATCAGCGCCGGAGCGGTGGTGATGCTTGCCACGCTCGAGGCGACGCTCAACGATGCCGGGTTCAAGATCGCGATGGTCCTGATCGGGGCCGGAGGGGGGCTGCTCGCCTCGCAGCTCGGCAACGTGATCATGTCGTCGACCGACCCCTCGAAGGCCAGCGAGACCGGGGGCCTGCAGGGGACGGCCCTCAACCTCGGCTCTTCGATCGGCACCGCCCTGATCGGCGCGATTCTGATCGTCAACCTGATCAACGGCTTCAACTCGAATATCGCCGACAACCCGCAGGTGCCGGCCCAGGCGCGCGAGACGATCGCGGCCAACACGGAGGAGGGCATCGACATCGTCCCGGTGGCTCAGGTGGAGCAGCAGGTGGCTGCGAAGGGCCTCTCCGAGGAGCAGGCGAAGGCGGTGGCGAACGACTACGGCGAGGCGCAGCTCGACGCGCTGCGCATCTCCATTGGCGCGGTCGCGGTCATCGCGGTGCTCTCCCTCTGGTTCACGAGGAGGCTGCCCACCTCCGCCGTCGCGCCGGCCGTCGAACCGGAAGCGGCCGCGGCCACCGCTCCCGCCTGATCGCGGGCACCTGACCCTTCGGCGTCAGCGGCAGGAAAGCAGCCCGGCAGGCCGAACCGACGGAGGTGGCACGAGAACCGGAACCGAGCCCGGGCGGGGGGCGAGTGCTGGGCATTTCACGCAGGAAAGGTGAGCGATGGGGGCAATTCGCGAGCAGGGTTGCGAATGCATTTGGGCTTGTCCTGCTCCTGGTACTCGCTACGTATGTCCTCGGCTCGCTGACGTCGTCCCAGGGCTGGACCGGAGCGCTGACAGTCCTGGTCGCCTCGATGGCGGCGATCGTCGCGCTGGCCAGCGCCGAGGTCCGCCTGCTTCTCGTTCGTGCCGCCGCGGTACTCGCCCTTGCCGCGGTCGTGCTCGCGGTGCTGTCGGCGATCCTCGACGACCGGAATCTTCTCGCCGCGAGCGCCCTGATCACGGCCTTCCTCCTACTGGTGGCCGCGGGCGCCATCCTCCGCACCGTCGTCGCGGAGACGGAAGTCGGTTTCCGCACGATCCTGGGGGCGATCAGCGTCTACATCATCCTTGGCCTGCTCTTCACCTTCCTGTACGTGGCGCTCGACCGCATCCAGTCGACCCCTTTCTTCGGATCGGGAGTCTCAGTGGGGCGGGGCGAAACGCTCCTATTCAGCTTCACCACCCTGACGACCACCGGCTACGGCAACCTGGTGCCCGCCGGTCAGCCCGGCACGATGTTCGCGGGCCTGGAGATGCTGATCGGCAACATCTTCCTGGTCACGCTCGTCGCGGGCCTGGTCAGCCTCTGGCGCCCCGGGATCCGGCGAGCTCAGGCCGCGACTAACGCCCGGCGCGACTGAGAACGTCGTTGAGCAGAGCCGAGCGATCGCCGGCGCCGAACCTGTCGTTCAGCTCCGCCTCGATCGCCGTTCGGTCCTTTCCATCGACGGCCAGCTTCATCGCGACCAGTCGCTCTGCCGCATCGTCTCCGTTGGCTCCCGCGGGCACGACCTGCTCGGGCTCGGGAGCGGGCGGTGAGATCGGAGCCTCCGGGGCCCCCGGTGACTCCCCCGGAGGGGCATCGGGCGCGGGCCCGGGGTCGCTGGGAGCCGGTGCGGGCGCGATTTCGGGCTCCGGGTCGGCCGGAGCGCTCTCCGCGGCCGGCACCGCAGCGGCGGCCGCCGCGGCCAGCGTCCCCCCGAGCTCATCGAGCGCCTTCCTGGCTGCATCGATCTGGGCGCGCGCATCGGCCTCTGCGCGCTCGCGAATCCGCGCGGCTTCCGACTGGGCCTGCTCGCGTACGCGAGCGGCCTTGTCCTCGGCGTCCCGCACGATCTTCGCGGCCTGAACCTCGGCCTCCTCGATCGCCTGTCGCACCGCCTGCGCGGCCCTCGCCGCGAGCTCCTCAGCATGCTGCTCCTGGGTCATCCGCCAGGAAGAGTAGACCCCAAAGACGAATGCCCGTGCGCGCGACCAGGACGGGACCATGAACCGCCTCTCGAAGCTCGTCGCCTCCGCGACGAACCCGGCGAGCGGTTGGGATGCGCGCCTCTGGCGGCTGTGGACGCTCTACAGCGCGCTCGCCTACACGGTCATCCTCGCCGTCGTCGTGGGCGGCACGAGCCTGGGGTTCGACGTCACCCACGTCGCCATTGATCACCGGGCGGTGGGGTCGCTGTTGCTCGCCACCGCCGGCGCGCTGCTCTACGGGACCGTCCTGGGCGCCCTGCAGTGGCGCGTGCTGCGCGAGCGAATCCCGATCCCTCGCCGGCGATGGGTCCAGGCCTCCGTCATACCGGCCCTGGGCGCCTGGGCCATCGTCGTCGTGCCGGCGGGGGTCATGGCTGACGCCTCGGGCGACGACCTCCGCGTCGCCTACTTTCTGGCGGTCAGCCAGGCGCTCGCGCTCGGCCCCTTGATCGGGTTCGTGCAGGCGAGAGCGCTGCGGCCGTACACGCGGCGATGGAAGTCGTGGATCGCGGCCAACCTCGGCTCCTGGCTGATCGTCGACGCGGTCTTCTACCTGGTCTCGCTTCTCTTCGGGGCGTTCGACTTCGCGCACGGCGAAGGCTCGCCGCTCGAGGCCTACGTCCTGCTGATCGTGGCCTCTCCCCTCACCGGTCGGTGGCTGCTGTGGGTCACCGCCCCGGGCGCCGGCGCCAGGCAGTGATCGCGCGCGACATCTCGGAGCTCACGAGTAGGCCGGCGTCGGCGGGATCTCCTCCCCCGCCCTCACCGCCTCCACCACCTTCGCCGCGTCGGGGAGTCGGTACTCCTCCCCGTATACGGCACCGGGGCGGCGCGGCATCTCCATGACCGCCGCGTCGGCGGTGCCGCCGACGTCAACCGGGGCGTAGCCGGCGTCGGCGATCAGTCCCATCACGGTCCGCTTCGCCTCCTCGTCGTCGCCGCAGACCCACTGGACGACGCGATCGTCCTCCGGCCTGCCGGCAACCTCGGCCTGGAACGCCGAGGTCAGCGTGTTGAAGCTCTTCGTGTAGCGGGCACCCGGCATCCGCGCCGCGTTGTGCTGGGCGGCGGTCTCGCCATCCGCCGGCACGCTGACGGAGCCGAACTGGTTGGTCGTGTCGATCACGATCTTGCCGTCGAGCGCCCCCGCCTGCGAGATC
>DATGDO010000041.1:0-3059 GCA_035310805.1 Solirubrobacterales bacterium | reverse complement strand
GGCGATGCGGCTGGTGCTCGCGCTGTGGGGATTCTGGTTCGTGCGCGGCTACCTGGCCGAGGGGCATCGATGGCTGCAGGAGGTTCTCGCCGCGACGCCGGAGCCCACCTATGAGCGCGCCATGGCCCTGATCGCCGACTGCATGCTCGGCTTCCGGCGAAGTGCGTACGGACAGATCCCGGCACAGGCGGCCGAGAGCGGCGAGATCTCGCGCCGGCTCGATGACCATGCGGGGATGCTGGCTGCCGTGGAGGTCACCGCGGCGGGATTGGCAATCATCGGTCAGCGCGGTGAGCTCGAGGCCCTGGTGCAGGAGCACGAGCGGCTCTCGGGCCCGGGCCTGCCGCCTGAGCGGGCGGCGATCTGGGCGGCCAACACGAGGGGCGTGGGCGCCTGGCTGCGAAACGACTACCGATCCGCCCGTCGGGGGTTCGAGGGCGCCCAGGGCGTTGTCGCCGGGATCGAAGCGGACACCGGGCCCGTGATGTGGCCAGTGGCGTACGGGTTGGTGCTTGTTGATGCCGAGATCCCTCATCCGGTCGTCCTGCAGGAGGAGACGGTGGTCCTCGGCCGGAGGGTGGGCGCAGAGGGCGCCGCGGCCCACCTGCTCGTCAACCTGGCGGCAGTCGACCGGGCCGAGGGCGCCCCCGGGGATGCCGAGGAGCGGCTCCAGGAGAGCATCGCCCGCTTTCGCAGGGTCGACGACCTGCAGGGGGAGGCCCTCGCCCTGAACGCATGGGGCCACCTGGCCTCCCAGGTCGGAGACTTCGATCGCGGCCGGGATCTGTTCGAGCGCAGCCTCGCCATGCGCGAGGGACTCGGGGACCGTCGCGCCGTCGGCCTCACCCTCGGCGGCCTGGGAGTGTTGCTGGCCCGGTCGGGTGACGCCGACGGTGGCCGGGCCATGGCCGAGCGCTGCCATCGCTGGTTCTCGCACGACGACGACCAGATCGGGCTGAGCTCCGCGGAGCTCTTCCACGCCTACATGGCCCTGCATGCGGGGGATCTGTCGAATGCCGGCGGCCATCTGAAGGTCACCCTGCAGATCCTCGATCGGATGAGCCCTGTTCCCCAGCAGGGCTGGAGCGCGGCGGGACTCGCCTGGATCGCGATCGAGAACGGCGACCAGGACGAGGCGCGCGGCTGGATCGAGCGCGCGCTGCCCCTGTTCGAGCGGGCCGGGGATCAGCTTGGGATCGCGCGATGCAGGCGGCTCGAGCGCGAGGCCGGCATCGGGCCGGCGGAAGTTTCGTGACCGGCCGCTAAGCGAACGCAAAGAGGCTCCAAAGACCGGCGCCCTACGGTCGTCCACACCGAAGGTCAACCCAAAGGAGCAACCGAATGGCGACCCACACGGCACTTGGCACGGCAACCTTGAACGAGCTCGAGCAGGAACTGCAGGGCGCGCTGATCCGGCCCGAGGACGCAGGCTATGACGAGGCGCGCGCGATCTGGAACGGCTCCCACGACAAGCGGCCTGCGCTGATCGTTCGCTGCGCCGGCGTCGCGGACGTCCGTCACGCGGTCAGCTTCGCCCGCAGCGAGGGGCTGGAGGTGGCGGTGCGCGGCGGCGGCCACAGCATCCCCGGCTTTTCCACGACCGACGGCGGGATCGTCATCGATCTCTCGCCGATGAAGGGGATCACCGTGGACGAACGGACGCGCACCGCTGTCGCCGAGGGCGGCCTCACTTGGGCCGAGCTCGATGCCGAGACGCAGAAGCACGGGCTCGCCGTGACAGGCGGCCTCGTCTCCACCACCGGCGTCGCGGGCTTCACCCTCGGAGGGGGAATCGGCTGGCTGATGCGCAAGCACGGGCTCGCCTGCGACAACCTCCGCTCGGCCGAGGTGGTCACCGCCGACGGCCAGTGCTTGAGGGCGAACGCCGACGATCATCCGGAGCTGTACTGGGGACTGCGCGGCGGCGGAGGCAACTTCGGCATCGTCACCTCGTTCGAGTTCGACCTGCACCCCGTGGGTCCGATCGTGGCCGCCGGGCCGGTCTTCTACCCGGGAGACATGGCCGCCGAGATCCTGCAGCGCTATCGCGAGCTCACCCCAGGCTTTCCGGATGAGCTGACCACGCTCGCGAACCTGCTCACGGCGCCCCCCGCCCCCTTCCTCCCTGAGGAATGGCACGGCAAGAAGCTGGTCGGACTGATCGGCTGCTACGCCGGGCCCAGCGAGGAGGGGCTGAAGGCGATGCAGCCGCTGCGCGAGCTGGGAGAGCCGGTCGCCGATTTGATCGGCCCGATGCCGTACGTCCAGATGCAGGGCCTGATCGATGCGCTGTATCCCTTCGGGACCAGGGCCTACATGAAGGCGGGCTACCTGCGAGAGCTCGATAATCACGCGATCGAGACGCTGACCGGCTACCACCAGGACGCGATCTCACCCAGCACGGAGCTGCACATTCACCACTTCGGCGGCTCCGTGGCTCGTGTCGGTGACGATGAGACCGCATACGGAGAGCGCCAGGCGCCCTACGTGCTCAACATCCTTGCCTTCTCCCACGACGAAGGCGGAATCGAGCCGCACGCGGAGTGGGCCAATCGCCTCTACGACGAGATCGAGCCCTCGCTCACCGGCGGCGCCTACATCAACTACCTCTCCTCGGAAGGGGAGGAGCGGGTGAGGGCCGCGTACGGGGCCGAGAAGTTCGCGCGACTGCAGGCGCTCAAGGACACCTACGACCCGACGAACCTCTTCCGGCTCAATCAGAACGTCCCGCCCTCGCCGCGGGCCGAATAGACGGCCTGCATGGCACCTCTCGAATCGCTCGATCGCCGGGGCCGTCTGGACATGGAACGAATTCAGATCCTGATCTTCGAGGGATTCGACGACCTCGACGTCTTCGCGCCGTTCGAGATCCTGGCCGCGGCCGGCTTCACGACGGAGCTGGTCACCCTCGGGCAGACCTGGTCGGTTCGATCGGCTCACGGCGCCTCGGTCCACCCGCACTGCGTCCTCGCGTCCGATCCGGACCTGCTCGTCGTGCCCGGCGGCGGTTGGGCCTCGAGAGCGCCACGGGGCGCCTGGGCCGAGGTGCAGAGCGGGCG
>DATGDO010000040.1:0-1836 GCA_035310805.1 Solirubrobacterales bacterium | reverse complement strand
TTCCTCCGCAGCCTCGACGGCCGCGTCGACGGTGTCCGCGACACGCCCCTCATGGACGTGCACGCCGTGCCTGGCGAAAAGCTGCTTTCCCTGATATTCGAGCAGGTCCAAGGCCGCGAGAGGTTATACGAGCGCGGGATTTCCCTGGTCAGGGGCCGGAAGCGGCGAAAAAGGGCAAATTGCCATAATCCCGCGCCCCCTCATGGCGCTTCCCAAGCTGAAAGACATCAAGTGGGTGACCACCGACTGCTATGGAACCCTGATCGACTGGGAGAAGGGGATCGCAGACGCCTTCAAGAAGGAAGCCGACCGCGACGGCCTCACCATCGACGAGAAGACGTTCCTGGACCGCTTCTTCGAGATCCAGGCCCAGATCATGTCCGGCTCATACGAGCTCTACGCGGAGGTCCTGCGCCGGGCGGCCGTGCAGGCCGCCGAGGAGATCGACTGGACGATCGAGCCGTCTCGCGCGCAGTTCCTGCCGGACAGCGTGGGGTCCTGGCCCCCTTTTCGAGAGGCAAACGCCGCGATGGACCGGCTCAAGGAGCGCTATGAGATCGGGATCATCTCAAACATCGACGACAAGCTGCTCGGGATCTCCCGCCGCCACCTTCGCACCGCGCTCGACCTGGTCGTCACGGCCCAGCAGGTCCGCAGCTACAAGCCCGACCCGACCCACCTGCGTGAGTGCGCGCGGCGGATCGGTGGCAAGAAGGGATGGGTGCACATCGCGTCCGGCTATGAGGCGGACGTCGGCCCCGCGCTGAAGCTGAACGTGCCCGTGATCTGGGTCAACCGGCACGGCGAGAAGGTCGAGGGCCGCAAGGCGCCCGACGCCACGGTCAAGAACATTCGCGAGGCCGCGGCGAAGCTCGGCGCCAAGTAGCTGCTGGAGGCAGATCGCCCGGCTCTGCACGGTGATCGTGCCAGCAGGGGCGCCGCTTTCACCGGCCGCGGACGCTACTCGATCTTGGCGAGCAGGTCCCCGGGATTCACCGAGGCGCCTTCCTTGGCGGCGAGGCTGGTGATCTTGCCGGACTTGTGGGCGGTGATCTCGTTCTCCATCTTCATCGCCTCGATCACGCAGACCAGATCGCCCTCGGCGACCCCCTGGCCCTCCTCGACCGGGACCTTGAAGACGTTGCCTTGGAGGGGAGAGACGAGCTGGTCGCCGGATGCGGCGCTGGGGCCGCCACGCGAGCGCTCGCGCTTCGGTGGTCGCTTCAGGCCCGAGCCGCCGGCGCTGGCGGCCCCGACGGGGGCGGCCGCGGCGTCGCCGATCACCTTGACGTCGAAAAGCTTCCCGCCGACCTCGACCATGTAGTCGCGCGAGACCTTCTCGCCATCCTCGCCGGCCGGGACCGCCGTCTCGGCCGTCTCCTCGGCCGTCAGGGACTTGAGCCAGTCGCGGTCGCCGACCAGGTCACGGCAGGTCTCGCCCTTGGCCCACTGCTCGGTGGCGAGCAGGGCCCTGTGGAAGGGGATCAGGGTGGTGACCCCATCCACCTCGTACTCGCCGAGTGCCCTCAGCATCCGCCTCGTGGCGTGCTCGCGGTCGATGTCCCAGACGATCAGCTTGGCGACCATCGGGTCGTACATCGGCGTGATCTCCGAGCCGCCCTCGACGCCGGAGTCCACCCGCACTCCCGGGCCCGCGGGCTCGCGATAGGCGACGATCTTCCCTGGGGCGGGGGCGAAGTTCTTGTGTGCCGCCTCGGCGTTGATGCGGCACTCGATCGCGTGGCCGCGAAGCTGGACGCCGTCCTGGGAGATAGAGAGCGGCTCGCCGGCGGCGATCCGCACCTGCTCGCGCACGATGTCGATGCCGGTGACCAT
>DATGDO010000039.1:0-6140 GCA_035310805.1 Solirubrobacterales bacterium | reverse complement strand
GAACATGCAGCGCTTGGGCCCGAGGTCCGTATAGAGCTGGCGAATCGCCTCGAGGAACGGCAGGGACTCGATGTCGCCGACGGTGCCGCCGATCTCGGTGATCACGAAGTCGACGGCCTGGGACTCGGCGACGATCAGGATGCGGTACTTGATCTCGTCGGTGATGTGAGGGATCACCTGGACCGTGGCGCCGAGGTAGTCGCCGCGGCGCTCCCGCCGGATCACCGAGTTGTAGACCGCCCCCGCGGTGACGTTCGAGGCTCGCGAGGTGTTCTCGTCGGTGAAGCGCTCATAGTGGCCGAGGTCGAGATCGGTCTCGGCGCCATCCTCGGTGACGAAGACCTCGCCGTGCTGGAACGGGCTCATCGTCCCCGGGTCCACGTTGATGTACGGGTCGAACTTCTGCAGCTGCACGCGGAAGCCGCGGGAGACGAGCAGGCGACCTAGTGAGGCGGAGGCGATGCCCTTGCCGAGGGACGAGACGACACCGCCCGTCACGAAGAGAAATCTGGTGTCGCCCGGCTTCGGTTGGCTCAATTGACTCTGCCGAGCGAGTCTAGTCGTTCGAGAAGCGGAACCCGGCCGATCGCCGCGGAGAGCGAACGGAACTCGCCATAGAGCGAGATCACGATCAACGCCGCGAACGCCGCGTAAGGCGTGCACGATCAGTCTTTCAGGCGGCCTCCGGCGGAATCAGGCCGTCTGAAGCAGCTGCCGGGCGTGGCGGTCGGCCGTCTCGTCCCCGTCGTCGCCGCCGAGCATCCGGACGATCTCGGCGACCAGAACCTCGCCGTCCACCCGCTCGACGCGCGCAGTGGCCTGACCGGTATCGACGCTCTTCTCGATGCGGAAGTGGGCCTGCGCCATCGAGGCGATCTGTGGGAGATGGGTGATGCAGAGCACCTGTCGCCCGGCGCCGAGGCTCCGCAGCCTCTCCCCGACGGCCCTCGCCGTGTTGCCGCCGATCCCGGCGTCGATCTCGTC
This sequence comes from Solirubrobacterales bacterium, assembly GCA_035310805.1. Classification (GTDB taxonomy): domain Bacteria; phylum Actinomycetota; class Thermoleophilia; order Solirubrobacterales; family 70-9; genus DASUPK01. The sequence continues at coordinate 5,156 of DATGDO010000039.1, read as the reverse complement.
GAAGACGTAGGTGGCCGCTCCCCCTCTCGCGCCGTGACCCGCCAGCGCGAGCATCAGCCGCGAGAGCTCGCCGCCGGAGGCGGCGTCGCGCAGCGGCGAGACCGGCAGGCCCGGGTTGATCGCGACCTGGAAGGTGACCCGCTCCTGGCCGAGGGAGCCGAAGCCCTGGGGGTGGGGCTCGAGCACCACAACCAGCTTCGCGCCCTCCATCGCCAGCTGATCGAGCTCGGCCGAGATCCGCGTCTCGAGTCGGCGCGCGGCCCGCGCGCGGGCCTCGCTGAGCTGGGCGGCGAGATCGGTGCGCTTCGTCATCGCCGTCGCCAGTTCCGCCTCCAGCCGATCGGTCCGCTCCCCCGCGCTCTCGATCGTCTCGATCTCGGCGCGGCAGTGCTCCGCGTGCGCGAGCACGGCCTCGATCGTGCCGCCGTGCTTGCGCTTCAGACGGTCCAGGACCGCGACGCGCTCCTCGACCTGCTCGAGCCGCCCCGGCTCGGACTCGATCCCCTCCGCATATCCGCGCAGCTCGCCGGCCAGCTCCTGCAACTCGACCCGGAGGCCCCTGGCGGTCTCCGCCAACCGGTCGAGCTCGCGGTCGACGCCACTCTGCGCGCCGAGGGCGGACTCGGCCGCACCCATCGTGTCGGCGGCTCCGCGGTCCTCCCCGCTCAGGGCCCCGAGGGCCGCCGCCGCGGCTCCCCGCAGGTCCTCCGCGTGGCGGAGGCGTTCCCGCTCGGCAGCGAGCTCGGTCTCCTCGGCGGGGTCGGGCTTCGCCGCCTCGATCTCCTCGAGCTCGTAGCGCAGGATGTCCAGGTCGCGCTCCCGCGCGCCCTCGCGCTCCTCAATCGTGGCGAGCTCGCGCTCGATCCTGGTCACTTCGGCGTGGGCCTCGCGGTATCCACGGCGCCGCTCGAGATGCTCCTCGCCGGCGAACCCATCGAGCGTCTCGAGCTGCGCGCTGGAGAGAGTGAGCTTGCGATGCTCGTGCTGGCCGTAGAAGGCGAGCAGCCGAGAGCCGACCGCCTGCAGGTCGGGCGCCGAGGCCGACCGGCCGGCGAGGAAGGCACTCGTCCTGCCGGTCGCCGAGACCCTGCGGCCGAAGACCAGCTCGGTGCTTCCCTCCGGCAGCCGCTCCGCGATCTCCGCCAGCTCGGGGTCGTCCAGCAGGCCCTCGGGCAGCTCGAAGACCCCCTCCACGTACGCCTCGCGCGCCCCGGGCCGCACGATCCCGGCCCGCGCCTTGCCGCCCATCAGCAGGTCGAGGGAGTGGGCCAGGATCGTCTTGCCGGCCCCGGTCTCGCCGGTGATCGCATTCAGGCCGGGTCCGAGGCGCAGCTCGGCGCGCTCGATCAGCAGCAGGTTCTCGATCCGGAGCTCGAGGAGCATTGCTCCCTCGTTCTAACGCGAAGGGCCGACGGATTCGCCCCGCGGCCTCGCCGTTGGATCGCCGTCAAAGCAGCTGCCCCTCGAGCGTCGCTACGGCCCTCGGCGTCCTCCCGAACTGGAGCGGCCTGGTGACCGCTACGCCGCCGCCGGCTCCTCGGCGCCCTCGGTCGCACCCTCCGGTACCCCGTGGGGCACCATGTCGCGCTCGCGAACGAGCAACAGGCCGAGGGCAGCCGCCGTGAAGGCGACGATCCCGCCGATCAGGAAGAGCTCGTTGAGGGCACCGACGAACGCGGCGGTGGCATTGTGAACGGCCGTGGGGCCGCCCGCCGCGGCTACGTGCGGCCCGGCGGAGGCGATGCCCTGGGCCGATCCGCTCGGCGCCGATGACGGCAGCCTCGATTGGATGTCGGTCTGGAAGATCGCGCCGAGCGCCGCCACGCCCGTCGCGATCCCGACCTGCCGGCAGGTGTTGTTGATGCCGGACCCCATCCCCGCCTTCGCCGCCGAGACGACGCCGACCGCGGTGGACGCGATCGCGGGATTTGTCATCCCGATGCCGGCCCCGGCGACGATGAACCCCGCGAGCAGCGCCGTCCATTCGGACCCGGGCGAGAGGCCGCGCATCAGCAGCAGCCCGGTCCCGACCAGGGAGAGACCGAGCCCGAAGAAGACCCTCGCGGGGATCCGCGTGAGCAGCTGGCCCGCCAGCGGGGCGACGAAGAAGGAGACGACCGTGATCGGCAGGAAGCGGACACCGGCCTCGAGGGGGGTGAAGCCGAGCACGTTCTGCACGTAGATCGTGAGGTAGAGGAACATCGCGAACATCGAGGCCGAGAGGCCGAAGGCGACCAGGGAGACGCCGGCGAAGGCCGGCTTCCGGAAGAGGCCGAGCTCCAGCATCGGATGGGACGAGCGCCACTCGATCACGAGAAAGGCCAACAGGAGCAGCATGGACGCGATCAGCGACCCGACGATGTGGCCGCTGGACCAGCCGTCCGGATTGCCGCGCACCAGTCCGTAGACCAGCAGGAAGAGAGCCGCCGAGAAGGTGGCGACCCCGGGCCAGTCGATCGGCGCGGTGTCCGGCGCCCTCGACTCAGCGACCTTGCGCTGGGTGAGCGCGATGGCCGCGATGCCGATCGGCACGTTGACGAAGAAGATCCACTCCCAGCCGAAGGCGTCGGTGATCGCACCACCGACGAGCGGCCCGATCGCAACCGCGCCCCCGATCGTCGCGCCCCAGATGCCGAAGGCGGTCGCCCGATCCGGGCCGCGGAACTCCTGGGCGATCAGGGCGAGGGTCGTCGCGAACATGGCCGAGCCGCCGATTCCCTGCAGGCCGCGGGCAAGGTTGAGGACCGTCGGGCTGTGCGACAGCCCGCAGAGCAGCGAGGCGCCGCTGAAGATCGCGAAGCCGGCGATGAAGATCCGCCTGCGACCGAGCCGGTCGCCGAGCGAGCCGGCGGTGAGCAGCACGGCGGCCAGCATCAGCGAATACGCGTCCACCACCCACTGCAGGTCGCTGAAGCTCGCGTGCAGGTTGCGCTGGATGGCGGGCAGGGCGACGTTCACGATCGTGATGTCGAGCAGCAACATGAACGTCGCGACGCAGGCCGCCAGCAGGGTCCACCACTTCCGCTCCATGCAAGGCCAGTCTGACAAACGGCCGCCACGAACACCGCGGCCCAATCAACCTAGGCGAGCTTTCCGAACTTCTCCCGGATGCGGTGGTAGAAGCTGGAGCCCGGCAGTTGGGCGAGCCGGCTGACCGATTCCTCGAAGCGGATCTCGAGCGCGTCCCCGGGGGCAAGCTCCCCGGAGGCCTCGCCGTCCAGGGAGATCTCGACCGGCTCACGCCCCGCAGCGTTGCTGACCTGCAGCGCGTCGTCCGGCGCCACCACCAGCGCACGGGCGGCGAGCGTGTGGGGGGCGATGAAGCTGACCACATAGCCTTTCACTCCCCAGGCCAGGATCGGCCCCGCGTTGGCGAGGTTGTATCCCGTCGAGCCAGCCGGGGTGGCCGCCACCAGCCCGTCGCAGCGCACGTTCCCCACCTCCTCGTCGCCGATGGCGTAGGAGAGCTCGGCGACGCGGCCGTGTGGGCGGCGGATGAAGCTGACGTCGTTGAGTGCCACGGACCTCTCCACCGGCAGTTCCACACGCAGCGCGGGCAGGTCCATCACCTCGAACTCGCCCGAGAAGGCCCGCTCGAGACCGGTCGAGAGCTCGTCCCGCTCGACCGCCGCGAGGAAGCCGATCGTGCCGAAGTTGATGCCGAAGACCGGCACGCCGGTATCGGCGAAGCGGCGCAGCGCGTAGAGGATGCTGCCGTCGCCTCCGAGGACGACGCAGAGGTCGGGGCGCTCGCCGTCCTCGACCCGCTCGATTCCCGCTGCCGCCTCCCCGTGCTTCTCGTGCTCGTCGGGTGTGCAGACGAGCTGCACGCCGGCCGCCCGCGCGGCCTCCACCGTCGCGGCGACGGCATCCGACGCGGACTCGGGATGCGTAAGGGTGATCAGCATCGCCCGCGTCATGGCTCCACCTGTGCCAGCGCGGCGTCCAGGTCGATCGCGTCGCCGTTCCGGGATGCCCAGACGAAGGTCTCGCGGTTCCCCTTCGGGCCGGGCAGGCCGGAGGAGGCCAACCCGCGGATCGCGAGACCCTCCTGCCGGGCGGTCTCCGCCACCTTGCGGATCGCCTCGCGCCGGTCGTCGGCGTCCCGCACGACACCCCCCTTCCCCACCTTCTCCTTGCCGAGCTCGAACTGAGGCTTCACCAGGCCGAGCAGGTCGAACCGGTCGGCGCCGGAGGCGACGACCGGGGGCATCAGCTTCGCCAGCGAGATGAAGGAGACGTCCACGGTGATCAGCTCGGGGCGAAAGGGCAGATGGGAGTGCCCCAGATAGCGGGCGTTCAGCCTCTCCATCACCAGGACCCGGGGGTCCTGCCGCAGGCGCCAGTCGAGCTGCCCGTAGCCCACGTCGACCGCGATCACCATCGCCGCCCCTCGTTGAAGCAGGCAGTCCGTGAAGCCGCCGGTCGATGCGCCGACGTCCAGGCAGCGGCGCCCCTCCACCTCCAGCTCGAGCTCCTCGAGGGCGTTCTTGAGCTTGATCCCGCCCCTGGAGACGAACTCCTCGCCCTCCTCTATCACCAGCTCGGCGTCCTCGGACACCAGCTCGCTCGGCTTCTCGATCGCCGCGCCATCTTTGCCGAGCCGTACGCGCCCGGCGCGGACGGTGGCCGCGGCGGCGGTACGCGACGGCGCGAGGCCGCGCTCGGCGAGCAGGGTGTCGGCGCGCCGGCGGGTCACCCGGCGAACGGTACATAGGCGCGGATGGCGCTCGCGGGTGCCGGGTGCCAGGCTCGACTGTGACCGCCGTCACACAAGAATCGCACATACGTTCGTACCCTGGTTTCGCGATGTCCGCGGGAGATTCATGAACCGTCTTTTTGGTCGGGTTCGGCTCCGCTCATATGGCACTGACCGCTTCCACGCGGTTCAGACGCCACCCGGGGCCTGATACCGGCTACCTCCCATAGACAACACACATATCTCTCCTCCCTGTAGTACCCCTGAAACGGCCCGCTTCGGCGGGTCGTTTCTTTTGGTACGCCTGGCCATGCCGGGCGTACCAAAGAGAAAGGGCCGCGGATGCGGCCCTTTCTGCGGCGCAGACGAAGCCACAATCCGCTATCCGACTCCCTTCTCGCAGTTCTTCCTCTTATCGGCGCCGCCCTGACCCCGGCAGGTGTCCTTCGCCTTCTGC
>DATGDO010000038.1:0-2125 GCA_035310805.1 Solirubrobacterales bacterium | reverse complement strand
ACGAGGAGATCGCCGAGAAGGGGCTCGAGGACTCGGTCTACCTGCAGCGGGACCTCGAGGAGCGCGGGGAGCTGGCGAGGCTGTGAACGAGTCGAACGGCGGGCAGAACGTGCTGCTGCTCTTCCGCTCCCTCTGGCGGCTGATCCGAGGCGAGGACAACCGCGGCCGCAAGGTCCGCTGGCTCTTCTCACTGCTGCGGCCCTACCGCCGCCAGGTGATCCTGATGTTCGCCGCCCTGATCCTCGCGACCGCTGCGACCCTGGCGCCGCCGTTCCTGGTCGGCAAGGCGATCTCGGTCGGCGTCCTCGGGAGCGACTCGACCAAGCTCGTCCTGATCATCGCCGCATTCCTGGGGACGGCGCTGATCGCCTGGGGCGCTGGATTCCTGCAGACCTACCTGGTCGGGTGGGTCGGCGAGCGGGCCCTGCAGGACCTGCGGATCCGGATCTTCACCCATCTGCAGGGGATGTCGATCGGCTTCTTCACCCGCAACCGGCCCGGCGTGCTGATCTCGCGGATCACGAACGACGTCGACGCGCTTGATCAGCTGATCAGCACCGGTGTGGTGACCCTCTTCTCGAGCACGCTGACCCTGCTCGGCGTCGTCGTGATCATGCTCGCGCTCGACGTCAAGCTCGCCCTGCTCGTCTTCCTCACCTTCCCCCTGCTGGCCATCGCCAGCCTCGTCTTCCGGATCGTCGCGGCGAGTGCCTACCGGATCACGCGGGAGCGGATCGCGGAGGTGACCGCCTACCTGCAGGAGACCCTCAGCGGCGTGCGGGTGGTGCGGAGCTTCGCGCAGGAGCGCCGCCACGTCACGCGGATGGCCGAGCTCAACGAGCTCAACCGCCAGGCGAACATGAAGACGGTCTACCTCAATGCCTCCTACTTCCCGGCGGTCGAGCTGCTCTCGGCAATCGGCACGGCGGTGATCCTGCTCTACGGCGGCTACCAGGCGCTCGACCTGACCGGGGACGCGCAACATGCGCAGATCGGCGTGGTCGTCGCATTCGTCGGCTACCTCTCGACCTTCTTCGACCCGATCCAGCAGCTCTCCAACCTCTACACCACCTACCAGCAGGGGATGGCGGCGCTGGACAAGATCTTCGACCTGCTGGACACCGAACCGGACATGGTCGACAAGCCCGGGGCGCTGGATCCACGGCCACTCCGGGGCGCGATCGAGATGAAAGGGGTCTGGTTCTCGTACGGACTCGATCAGGCCGCCGGGTTGAAGCGGTCCAGCGGCAAGATCGAGCGCCTCGACGAGGAGCCGGCGTCCGACGACTGGGCGCTGCGGGACGTGTCGATCGAGGTGCCAGCGGGCCAGACGCTGGCGCTCGTGGGTGAGACAGGAGCCGGCAAATCGACCTTCGCGAAGCTGGTCTCTCGCTTCTACGACCCGCAGCGCGGCCGGGTGCTCGTCGACGGCAACGACCTGCGTGACCTCAGGGCGAGCTGCCTGCGCAGCCAGCTCGGGATCGTGCCGCAGGAGGGATTCCTCTTCTCGGGCACCGTGCGCGAGAACATCGCGTTCGGGCGACCGGATGCGAGCGACGACGAGGTCGAGGCGGCGGCCGACGCGATCGGCGCCGGCCACTTCATCCGGCGCCTCCCCGGGGGCTTCGAGGCGGAGGTCGGCGAGCGCGGCGTCGCGCTCTCGGCCGGACAGCGGCAGCTGATCGCCTTCGCCCGCGCGCTCCTGGCGGAGCCGCGCATCCTGATCCTCGACGAGGCGACCTCGAACGTCGACGTGCGAACCGAGCGGGCGATCGAGCTGGGGCTGGAGCGGCTGCTGGAGGGGCGGAGCGCGATCGTGATCGCTCACCGGCTCTCGACGATCCGCGGCGCGGACCGGATCGCGGTTCTCGAGCACGGGCGGGTCGCCGAGAGCGGCACCCACGACGAGCTGATCACGGCCGGGGGCCGTTACGCCGAGCTCTACGGGACCTGGGCCGAGCTCGCCGCAGCGTAGCTAAAGCTAGCCGGGGCCGATGCCGCCGGAGCCCCCGGACCCCGAGCTGCCCGAGGTGCCGCTGGTGCCGGAGCTGCCGGGGGTGCCCCCGCCCGTGCCGCCGCTGGGCGCGCCGGTGCTGGGCGCGCCGGTGCTGGGCGCGCTCGGGGT
>DATGDO010000037.1:0-3274 GCA_035310805.1 Solirubrobacterales bacterium | reverse complement strand
CTTCGCGCCTTCCCGGGCCGCGTGGTCCGCCGCACGCCCGGCGGCGGCTACGAGCCCGAGCCCTAGAGCAGCTTCTCCTCGCTGCCCTTGTAGACGATCTGCAGAAAGTCGCTGATCGTCACCGCCGCGAAGATTGAGCAGACGAACCGGGTCGTGCGGGGGATGAGGATGAGTCCCGCGAGCAGCGCCGTCGCGACCCACTGGGCGAGGCAGAATGGGCAGACCAGCAGCTCCCCAATGGCCCGCCGCATGCCCCTGCCGCGCGGCTTCTCCTCGACCTCTCCCGGGCCGCCCTCCTCCTGGAACTCGGTGAACGGTGCCCGCAGCGGAGCGGTGACGCGATCCTTGGTGATCAGCCGGCTGAGTTTGTGCGTCGCGACGCCCGCCAGCACCAGGTCGCCGGCGCCGATCTGCTTCGGAAATCCCTTGCCGGAGCGCCGCCGCCAGGCGAAGAACGCCCCAACCAGCCCGTTGTAGAGGATGACCAGGGCGAGATGCGAGCCGAGCGGCTTGTCCTCGCCATGTGCGTAGCGCCGCTTGACCTCCGAAGCTTTAGCGGCCAGTCGCTTGGCCGCATTCGCGTCCGCGGCGGCACGCGTCTCGCTGGTCGCCTGCATCGAACGGCTGGTACCCGCCGTCCCGGGGCCTCAACCGTTTGGCGGGCGCCGGGCGGGGTATCGAGGCGGCATGGAGCTATCTCTACTACTGATCGTGATCGGGATCGTCCTCGCCATCCTCGTGAACTACGGGCTTGGCCTGGCCTTGATCCTGATCGGTCTCGTCCTGCTGATCTTGCCCAGGTTGCGCGCCTCGGTCTGAAGGTGCGCGTTTCCGTCTGACGGAAGCACGACTCTCCGCGAATCGCGATGTCGCGCAACCCGTAGGGGCCCTTCAACTGAAGAGGGCGACATGCCAGAGGGAGACACACCGGAAATCTCCGTAACGGCGCAGGGGAGGCTGGCCTGGATCTTCGGCTCCTCGCGCAGCGGGAGCACCTGGCTGCTGCGGATGCTCTCGGAGCTCGAGCGGGTCGTCCCGATCGACGACCCCCACCTCGGGCATCACCTCGGCGTCTGGCGGCCGATCCCCCTGGCCTGGGCGACGGCGAAGTCGCCGCCGAAGCTCGGCACCCTCGCCGACTACAAGCGCCAGAAGCGCGACTATCTCTTCTCCGACCGCTACCGGGACGTCTGGGCGCCACAGCTCAGGGACCTGATCCGCGCCCGCTTCGAGGCCCAGGCCGCCGAGTACGTCGCCGAGGCCGGCGGCATCGACCGGCCGGTCGTCGTGGTCAAGGAGCCGGGATCACACGCGGCCGACACGATCATGGACCTCTTCCCGGAGTCCTGCCTGATCTTCCTGCTGCGCGACGGGCGCGACGTGGTCGACTCCTGGCTCGACGGCTACCGGGACGGCAGCTGGGCGACCGAGGAGGGGGCCTACCCCCTCGACGACGCCGGCAGGCCCGCCCTGATCCGCTGGCAGTCGAGCGTCTGGCTGCACCGGACCGAGGTCGTGCAGGGGACCTACGCCCGCACGGACCCGGGCCGCCGCGTCCTGATCCGCTACGAGGAGATGCGGGCGAATCCGATCAGCGCGCTGGAGGAGATCTGCGGCCTGCTGGGCATCGAGGCGACCCGGGATCAGCTCGATCGCATCGCGACGGCCAACGAGTTCTCTCGCGTGCCCCGTGCCCAGCGGGGCGCGGGCCGGCAGATCCGCCGCGCCAGGCCGGGCGGCTGGGCAAGCCACATGTCGCGCGAGGAGATCCTCGCCATGCACGAGATCCTCGCCGAGAAGCTCGACGAGCTCGGCTACCTGCGCCCCGGGGACATTCCGGTCAAGCGCGCGGCGTAGCCCGGCCTCGCCGTCAGATCGCGGCTGCAGCCGCTAGCCCTCGCCCGAGGCGGGGGCGCCGCCTGCGCGGCCCCCGCGGCCGGACGAGTGCGTGTCGGGTGCCCCGCCCTCGGCGCGATCCTGGCGCTCGGAGCGCTGCCGCAGGGACTGTCATCCCGATCAGCAGGAAGACGGCCGCGATCGCCGCGATCACGATCGCCAGCAGGGGCGAGGCGAAGACGGCAAGGGCGATCACCAGCAGGGCGGCGAGCACCACCAGACCGAAGCTCGTTCCTGAAAAGGCGCCGTACATGTCAGCCCTCCTTTGGCTCCCCGGCGGGGACCTTGGGGGCCTCCGCGGGAACGGGTCCCTCCGGCGCGGGTGGCCGGTCGCCCTCGGGGGCGTCCTCCTCAGGCTTGGGAGGATCGACATCCTCGAGCTGATCGGAGGATTCCGTTTCCGGAGTCGTGGTCATCTGCCCCTGATTGATCCCCCCGCCGGGCGGCCCCGAAACTCCCCCCACCCCGAGCTGGTGGCAGACTGCGGGCCGTGAAGCTGCTCGCCTTCAGCGACCTGCACCGCGACCTCGATCAGGCCGGAGCGCTCGTGGAGCGCTCGGCCGACGCCGAGGTGGTGATCGCGGCCGGCGATTTCGCCTCGGTCCACGAGGGTCTCGCCGAGACGATCGATGCCCTCAGGGGGATCTCGACGCCGACGATCCTGGTGCCGGGCAACAACGAGACCGAGGACGCGCTGCGGTCCGCGTGCGAGGGCTGGGACGCCGCCACCGTGCTCCACGGGCAGGGAACCGAGATCGACGGCACCAGCTTCTACGGGCTGGGCGCGGGCGTCCCGATCACCCCCTGGGACTGGAGCTTCGACCTCGACGAGGACCAGGCTCGCGATCGCCTCGCAGGCTGTCCCGAGGGGGCTGTACTGGTCGTGCACTCGCCGCCCAAGGGCCACTGCGACCAGTCGAGTGTCGGCGACCACCTGGGCAGTGAGGCGATCCTCGCGGCGATCGAGGAGAAACGGCCCCCGCTCGCGGTCTGCGGCCACATCCACGAGTCCTGGGGCGCGGAGAGCGAGATCGGCCCGACGCGGGTGATCAACCTCGGCCCGAGCGGGACCGCACTAGAGTTGCCGTCGTGAACGACCGGAACGAGCCGCCTCGCAGCCGCGACGAATGGCGTGTCGAGGTCACCCTCGACAGGGAACAGCATCTCGATTCGCTGACTGACAGGCTCCACGAGCTCAAGCTCGACGACGAGGCGCGCAGGCGGCTCGGCGGGAGCGTGGTGGTGACACGGGACGGCCGCTTCCTGTTCATCTACGCCTGGCACGAGGAATCGGCCCAGGAGGCCGAGCGCGTCGTGCGCAGCCTGATGGAGGACGACAAGCTGGTCGGGCAGGTCCGGCTGACGCGCTGGCACCCGG
>DATGDO010000036.1:0-1737 GCA_035310805.1 Solirubrobacterales bacterium | reverse complement strand
AAGCCCTCCAGGCGCTGATCGACCGCGAGATGCATCTCTTCCAAACGGAGCCGGTGGCTTAGATAGCCGCCGGCTTCCTTTCGTGTTGGAGGCACACGGGGGAATGTCCGTACTCGACGCGCTCTACCTGCTCACGGGAGCCATCGCGATCATGGCGATTGTCTGCGCCATCGCGTCCGACATCAGCGACACCTGGCGACGGTACTGGCGATGATCGAGCTTGCCGTGGCTGGCGCTCGCGCTGACGCAATCGGAACCCGGCGCTGATGGCCGTCGCGCAGCGGACGCCGGAATGGTTCGCGCTCCGGCGCGAGTCGGTCACCGGCACCGACATCCCGGTCATCCTCGGGCTCTCACCCTACAAGAGCGAGGCGGCCCTCGCCCGCGAGAAGGGCGGCGAGGACGAGCCGCCGGTCGATGACCGCCAGGCGCGGATGCGCCGCCTCGGCCTCGCGCTCGAGGCCGTCATCCGCGACGAGGACGAGCTGGAGCACGGCTTCCGGCTCCGGCGGGTCAACTCGATCAAGGTCCACCCGACGATCGGCTGGGCGCGGGCCAGCCTCGACTTCGAAAGGGTCGGCCAACGCTGCATCGTCGAGGCCAAGAGCAGCGCCGCCCGGCGCTGGGACGAGGGGCTGCCGCAGGACGTGGAGGCCCAGGTCCGCTGGCAGATGGGCGTGGCCGGCTACCCGCGCGCCCACGTCGCCGCCCTGCGCCACGGCAGCGAGCTCGTGTGCTTCGACCTCGAGCACGACCCGGCCCTCTTCGACGGCCTGGTCGAGATCGCGTCCGACTTCCGGCGCCGCCTCGAGGCCGGCGGGCCGTTCGCCGAGAACGCCGCCAGCGTCAAGGCGCGCTGGCCGTCCGACGACGGGACCGAGATCGAGGCCGACCCCGACCTTGCCGAGGCCGTCCACGCGCTGATCGCGGTGCGCGGCCGACGGCGCCTCCTCGAGGCCGACGAGGAGCAGCTCGAGACGGCGATCAAGGCCCGCATGGGCGAGCACGCCGTCCTCATCGGCCAAGGCTTCCGGGTGCTCTGGAAGCGCACCCGCGACCGCAGCGAGATCGACTGGCAGCGGGTCGCCACTCCCCTGCTGGCGCAACTGCCCGAGACGGAGCGAGAGGCGCTCGTCGGGCTCCACACGGTGGTCCGGACTGGCTTTCGGCCTTTCCGCATCGTGCTCGACAAGGAGGCATCGGAATGACTGACATCGTGGCCGTCCCCGAGGAGCGCGAGGCCAAGCGCAAGCTGGCGCTGCTCAAGGCGGTCGGGCTGGACCGGGTGGCCGAGGAGCAGCGCGAGCTGGCCCTCAACCTCGCCAAGCGGTACGACCTCGACCTGCTGCTCAAGCACCTGGTCCTCATCGAGGGCCGGGCCTACATCACCCGCGACGGCCTGCTCCACGTGGCGCATCGCAGCGGCGTCCTCGACGGCATCGAGACGACCGAGCCGACCTTGGACGGCGAGTTCTGGCGGGCGACCTGCTCGGTCTACCGCCGCGACATGACCCGTCCCTTCACCTACGGTGGGCGCTACCCGGCCAAGGGCGGCAACGCCAAGTTCGCGCCCGAGATGGCCGTCAAGGTGGCCGAGGTGGCCGCCCTGCGGCGGGCCTTCGACGTGTCGGCGCCGACGGTCGAGGAGCGGTGGGACCGCGACGTGGAGGCCGAGCCGCCGACACCGCCGCAGACGCTCGCCGAGCGGGTCGCCGCCGCACGCGAGCGGACGACGGT
>DATGDO010000035.1:0-4707 GCA_035310805.1 Solirubrobacterales bacterium | reverse complement strand
CGGTCGCGATCTTCCGGAAGGGACACATGCACTGCAGCGGCTCGGTGATCGCTCCGACCAAGGTGCTGACCGCCGGACACTGCGTCGACGGGTTCAACCTGGCCAGGTTCCAGGTGATCATCGGCCGGCCGGTGCTGCGCGACGCTTCGGTCGGCCAGTCGATCGGGGTGGTCTCCGGCAGGGTCCATCCGGACTTCGAGCAGACCGGCCTGCACGACGTCGCGGTGCTCAACCTCGCGCAGCCGACCGGCGTCCCGCCGATCGCGCTGGCGACTCCGCAGCAGATCACCCCGGCCACGGCGCCTGGGGCGCAGCTCAGCGTGGCCGGCTATGGAGCAACCAATGCGTTCGGCACCCACCTCTCCGGGTTCCTGAAGGCGACGGTCGAGCAGGTGCGGACCGACCAGCGCTGCCTGAGGGCATACACCCGCGACCTGTTCGCGCCCGAGAGCATGATCTGCGCCCTCGGTGCCAAGCGCAAGCACGGCGGCCGCTTCAAGATCCACACCTCCGCGTGCTCGGGCGACAGCGGCGGGCCGCTGGTCGCCGGCACCCCGACCGGCCCGGTGGAGGTAGGCACCGTCTCCTTCGGCGGAGCCCTCTGCGGCTTGCCCGCGGCCCCGACGGTCTACTCGGACGTCTCGACCAGCCTGGACTTCATCAACGCGGGCTGAGCGCGGCGCTGCCGTTCAGGCGGGCGAGGGCGCCAGTCGGCGCTCCAGCGAGGTCTCGATCCGGGGCTTGCGCCAGTCGCCAGGGATCGTCCTCTCGATGATCAGGTCCGCTCGGTCCGCGTCGAGCTCAAGGGTCGCGAACTGGTTGTCGAAGGTCGGCGTCTGCTCCAGGCGCCAGTCGACATTCGGCGGCTTCACGCCGGCCGAGCGGGCCAGGCCCCGCGTGATCGCGCGCGCGAGGGGGGTGTCCCCCGGCCCGAGCGATTTGCCGCTCGTGGGCGCTCAGGGCGTTCCGGAAGGGCGAGCACACCGCCTGCCAGACCGGAGTGATGACGCCGTCGGCCTCGGGGAACCGGACGCGCGCGAGATAGGCGTGATGGATGTCGCCGCCGAGCGTCACGATCGACGCCGGCGGTGCGCCCCGCTCGCCTGAGCCGGCGGCGCGGATCAGCTCCAGCATCTGCTCGAAGGAGTGGGGGAACGCTCCCCAGTGCTCGAGGTCGAGCGCACGCCGCATCCGCTCACCGAACGGCTTCATCAGCCGCGTCCATGCCCCTGCGGCCACCGCGTCGTCCCAGGACTCCAGCGACTGAATGGCGGGAGGCAGGAAGATCGGCAGGGTGTCGGCGACCAGCAGGTGGCGGACACCGCCGGTGAGCACGCCCTCCAGCCAGTCCCACTCGCCGTCGTCGAACATGCGGCGGGGGCGCTCACCGAGGACGCGGCCCTCGCGCGAGTCCAGGATCACCAGTCGCACATCTCCGAGCTCGCGGGAGAAGCTCCAGCGCCGGCCCTCGCTGCCCCAGTCCACCTGACGGGCCCACTCGTGCAGCGCATGACCGGCGTCCGGCTCCGAATGCATCCTCGCCAGCAGCCCGCGCTCGGCGACCTCGCCGGGGGAGAGGTTGCCGAGGTGCTGGTAGACCCAGTAGCTGGCCAGGCCCCCGGTGAGGCGGCGGTCCCACCACGGCTTCCCCCGCATCTCCTCCAGCCACGAGATCGAGGTGTTCCAGTCGTCGTGGATGTCGTGGTCGTCGAAGATCATCGCCGAGGGCACGGTGGAGAGAAGCCAGCGGATCTCCTCCTCTCCCCAGCTCTCGCGGTAGAGGCGCGTGTACTCCTCGAAGTCGGCGACCTCCTCGCCGGGCTCGCCCTCCGTGCCACGGCGCTCCCGGATGAACTTCCGGGTCTCGGGCGCGTCCTCGTCGGCGTAGATCTGGTCACCGAGCATCAGCAGGAGGTCCGGCCACTCTTCCGAGGGCCGCTCCTTCATCCGCACCGCGAGCGCGTAGAGCGCGTCGATCTCACGCCCGTGCTCGGGGTCCTCGTCCTTGGTCAGCGTGTACGGAGGGCGATGGGGGACGGCGACGCGGCAGGAGCCGAAGACGATGCGGAGCCGGGGCTGCTTGCCGATCGTCCGCAGCACGCTCGGCGGGAAGTTGCTCCCGGGCGGCGGCCAGACTCGCTCGCCGTCCAGCTTCACGTCGTACTCCTGCGAGGAGCCGGGCTCCAGCTCGGTGATGCAGACGAGCGCGTAGTGGTGGCCCTCGACGCGAAAGGTCCTCTCGCGCCGGCCCAGGACCTCCACCTCGCAGGGGCCGTCGGTCTCGACCCAGACAGTCGCCTCGGTCTGGCTCACGTAGCGCAGCAGCGGCCCCAGGATCAGCTCCGGCATGGGCACGTCGTACCCGGCCCGGCCTTTACGAACACCGCGGGGTGCCGTGTCTGCGCCCAGCTACGCTCACGCGGTGGCTAAGTTCAAGCTCAATCCGGCGTACACGCCGACGGCGGACCAGCCGAAGGCGATCGAGGGCCTGGCCGAGGGCCTCGACTCTGCGGAGCGATTTCAGACGCTGCTCGGGGCCACCGGCACCGGCAAGACCTTCACGATGGCCGGCGTCATCGAGCGGGTCCAGCGTCCCTCGCTGGTGATCGCGCACAACAAGACGCTGGCGGCCCAGCTCTGCAACGAGTTCCGCGAGTTCTTCCCCGACAACGCCGTCGAGTACTTCGTCAGCTACTACGACTACTACCAGCCCGAGGCCTACGTCCCGGCGCAGGACCTCTACATCGAGAAGGACTCCTCGATCAACGACGAGATCGACCGGCTCCGGCACGCCGCGACCGCGTCGCTGTTCGCTCGCGATGACGTGATCATCGTCGCCTCGGTCTCCTGCATCTACGGGATCGGCTCGCCGCAGCTCTACAGGGAGCAGATGCAGCTCTTCAAGGTCGGCGAGTGGATCGACCGGCAGGAGGTCTTCCGCAAGCTGGTCGGGATGCAGTATCGCCGCAACGACCAGGCCCTCGGCCGCGGAACCTTCCGGGCCCGAGGCGAGGTCCTCGAGATCTATCCCGCCTACGCGGAGTCGGCGTACCGGGTCCAGCTCTTCGGCGACGAGATCGAGGCGATCCAGCACTTCGACCCGCTCACCGGCGAGATCCTCGACGTGATCGACCACGTCTCGGTCTGGCCGGCGAGTCACTACGTCGTCAAGGAGGAGACGATGGAGCGCGCGGTCGACGAGATCGAGCGCGAGCTCCGCAATCAGGTCGCCTACTTCGAGGAGCACGCCAAGCAGCTCGAGGCGCACCGGCTCCAGCAGCGCACCCGGTACGACATGGAGATGCTCCGGGAGCTCGGCTTCTGCCCCGGCATCGAGAACTACTCGCGCATCCTGGATGGCCGGCCGCCGGGCAGCCCGCCCTACACGCTGATCGACTACTTCCCCGACGACTTCGTCGTCTTCATCGACGAGTCGCACCAGACCATCCCGCAGCTCGGCGGCATGTACGAGGGCGACTACTCGCGCAAGTCGACCCTGGTCGACTTCGGTTTCCGCTTGCCGAGCGCGGTCGACAACCGGCCCCTGAAGTTCGACGAGTTCCTCGACCGGGTCGGCCAGATGGTGCTGGTCTCGGCGACGCCGGGGTCCTGGGAGCGCGGGGAGTGCTCGCGCATCGTCGAGCAGATCGTTCGACCTACCGGCATCGTCGACCCCGAGGTCGAGGTCCGGGAGACGAAGAACCAGATCGACGACCTGATGAACGAGGTCCGGACTCGCGCCGAGAAGGACGAGCGGGTCCTGGTCACCACCCTGACCAAGAAGATGGCGGAGGACCTGACCGAGTACCTGCTCGAGCATGGTTTCCGGGTCCGCTACCTGCACTCCGAGATCGACACGCTCGAGCGGATCCAGATCATCCGCGAGCTGCGCCTGGGCGAGTACGACGTCCTCGTCGGCGTCAACCTTCTGCGTGAGGGGCTCGACCTGCCGGAGGTCTCGCTGGTGGCGATCCTCGATGCGGACAAGGAGGGTTTCCTCCGCGGCGAGACCAGCCTGATCCAGACGATCGGTCGCGCGGCGCGGAACGTCGACGGCCGTGTCCTCATGTACGCGGACAAGGAGACCGAGGCGATGCGCAAGGCGATCTCCGAGACGGACCGCCGCCGCGCCATTCAGCTCGCCTACAACGAGGAGCACGGGATCACCGCCGCCACGGTCACCAAGGGGATCTCCGACATGGCCGAGTTCCTGGCGATGGAGTCCCAGGCGCCGCGCCGACGCCGCAGGCGCCGCGAGGAAACGGCTACCAAGACGCCGGAGGAGCTCGAGAAGCTGGTCATAGAGCTCGAGGAGGAGATGCTCGCCGCCGCCGACGACCTCCGCTTCGAGGAGGCGGCGCGGATCCGCGACGAGCTCAAGGAGCTCCGCGCGGACCTCGACGCGATCCGCGCCTAAGAGCGATTCACAGAAAAGCCGACGAGGCCGGTTTCCTACGATCACGGGAGTTGTCGACCAGTTGGAAGGGGGCTCGGGATGAGGATCGGAATCGTTGGGGCCGGGCGGATCGGCGGAAACTGCGCGACGCAGCTCGCCAAGGGCGGCCATCAGGTCAAGCTCAGCTTCTCCCGGGATCCGAGCAAGCTCGAGGCGCTGTCCGCCGAGATCGGCGACGCGGCGAGCGTCGGCACCCCTGCGGAGGCCGCCGGGTTCGGCGAGGTCGTCGTCCTCTCCGTGCCCTGGGACCT
>DATGDO010000034.1:0-4786 GCA_035310805.1 Solirubrobacterales bacterium | reverse complement strand
CCTCGCACTGATGTGTGAGGAGCACATCCGGTATTAGCCCGAGTTTCCTCGGGTTGTCCCGGTCATCGGGGCAGGTTACCCACGTGATACTCACCCGTTCGCGGCTTTGCCCCGGGCCGAAGCCCGGTTCGTCGCTCCACTTGCATGTGTTAAGCACGCCGCCAGCGTTCGTCCTGAGCCAGGATCAAACTCTCCGTAAAAAGTGTGACGTGACTGGCGTCAGTCACAAGAGAGTTGTCATGTCGCTGACTCGCCGCCGCGTACACAATGCGACGGCAGACATGACGGAGTTATCAACCCCCGCCCGGTGCATGATGGGCAGGGGTCGGGCTCGAGCAACGAAGGACGCTTGATCCTTCGTCGCGCGCTGCTCAGTTTTCAAAGACCACTCGGCGGGGTCGACGGGTCTCGTCGCCTCACTCCTCAGGCTTCGTTGACGAAAAAGGCCCCTCGCCGAGGGGCCCGGTACGACACGGCCGAGGTCTCGGCCGACTTGGACTCCTCTTACGAGGTTGCTCCTTTCGTCATCCGAAGCAAGAGCGACCGAGAAGTATAGCCGCGGACGGACGGGAGGTCGAGAAGCCGCGCCAAGAAATCGCGGGGCGGAAGCCCCTGCAAAGTTCGGGCTTCAGGCTTCAGGGGGCCAGCAGGCGAACGAAGCGGCGCTTCCCGACCTGCAGGACGCGGCCGCCCAGCTTGCCGACGGGCAGATCGAGGCTCTCCGACGCCACGCCCTCGCCGTCGAGCTTCACGCCTCCCTGGGCGATCAGGCGCCGCGCCTCGCTGGTCGAGATGTCGAATACCCCGGCGATCAGCGCGGGCAGGTGCACCTCACCGCCATTCGGCTGCACGCCGTCGGCCTCGGCGAGGGAGACCTCGGGGATGTCCTCGGGGATCTCGCGGGCGACGTGGACGGTGTCGAAGCGCGCCTCGGCCGCCTCGCCAGCCGCCGCGTCGTGGAAACGTTCGACGATCCGCCGCGCCAGGGCCCGCTTGGCCCCCATCGGGTCACGATCGGGCGCCGGTTCGCCCAGGAGCAGCTCGTAGTAGGCGCCCATGGCCTCGTCCGGGATCCGCATCAGCTTGCCGAACATCTCCTCCGGAGGATCGGTCACCCCGACGTAGTTGCCCAGAGACTTGCTCATCCTTCGCACCCCGTCGATGCCCGGCAGGATCGGCAGGGTGATGATGGACTGCTCGGGGACGTCGTAGGCGCGCTGGATCTCCCGCGCAAAGAGCAGGTTGAACTTCTGGTCGGTCCCCCCCAGCTCGACATCCGACCGGATGGCGACCGAGTCGTATCCCTGCAGAATGGGATAGAGAAGCTCGAGCGACGAAATCGGCTGGTCTGCATCCATCCTCTTCGTGAAGTCCTCTCGCTCGAGCAGCCGGGCGACGGTGACCTTGGCCATCAGCCGGAAGAGCTCCTGCGCCGGCATCTCGAGCCACTCGCTGTTGAACCGCACCTCGGTCCGATCGCGGTCCAGCACCTTGAAGGCTTGGTCCTGGAACGTCTTCGCGTTGGCCTTGATCTCCTCCGGAGTGAGGATCGGGCGCTGCTTCTCACGCCCGCTGGGGTCACCGACCCTGGCCGTGTAGTCGCCGATGATCAGGATCACCTGGTGTGCCTGCTCCTGGAACTGCGCCAGCTTGGTCAGGACGACGACGTGGCCGAGGTGGATGTCGGGCGCCGTCGGATCGATCCCCAGCTTGACGCGGAGTGGCTTGCCCGCGGCGAGCTGCTCCTCCAGCCTTCCCTTCGGCAGGATTTCCTCGGTCCCCCGCCTGAGGATGTCGAGGTCAGCCATGCGTGAGCACGGCCATCGCCAAGGGCCGGCCCGTGGCGAAAACGCTCGGCGGGATCCCGAATTCCGTCACCGGGCCAATGCTAGACTGCCCACTTCCCGCCTGGCCGGGCACAGTCGATCCGAGGGGCGCTCAGCGCGACCCCGTTTGAGGAGGTGCCCCTAGTTTTACGATCAGGCGCATTTTGGGAGCCGGGCGCGGACCGGGCGCCCAGCGTCGCCCACGCGACATGACAGACGATTTCGATTTCGACTTCGACGTAGACCGGGGCCGGTCGGCTTCGCGGACTGAACCCCGCGGGCCGGAGAAGGCTCCCGAGCGCGGCAACGGCCGTCAGCTTGCCGAGCCCGATTTCGGCTTCGGCGAGGTCGAGCAACGGCCGGAGCGCCCGAAGAACGGCGGCCGACCGGATCGCTGGCGCGGAAATGGCCGGAGCAACAAACCGCGTCGCAACGGGGGTGGCGACGGCTCCGGGGGCGATGGCTCGGCTGGCTCCGCACCCACTTCTCTCGACGAGGGCGACTGGCTCAGCCTCGGCGACGACTACTTCGAGCCCGGCAGCCTCTCCCCGCTCCGCGATCGCGATCCCGGGCCCGCCGGCCCGCCGACGCCGGGCGAGGCGCGCAACTTTGCGAAGGAGGCCCGTCGGCGGGCCGCCAGACGCCCCAGCCCGATCCTGGATCTCGAGGTCGAGAGGGAGCGCCTCGAGCGCGATCAGAGCGGCGAGGACGTCGACTTCGAGTCGCTGCTCGAGCACCAGCCGCAGAAGAGCGGCGTGGCGCGTCGTGGTTCGGCCCTCAGGCACGCCTTTCGCGGCGGGATCGAGAACCTGCGCCGGGTCGGCAGCGAGCGGATCGCCGAGAGCCGCGACCGCGTCCAGGCGCTCCGGGAACGTGTCCCGGCCCGGGTCCCGCGGAGCCAGCCCGGCGATGGCGCCGGCAAGCCACCTCCCCCACGTCTCCCTCGCCGGATCAGCTCACGCAGGCCCCGCAAGCCCAAGCCGGGGCGGATCAAGAAGGTCCGCCTGCTGATCATCCTCGTCGGCCTCGGCCTGCTGGCGATCGTCTCGACCTTCTTCGGGATGATGATGGCGATCTCGCAGGACCTGCCGCAGCTCGAGAACAAGAAGGAGTTCGAGACCGCAAGGAACTCGGTCGTCCTCGACGACCAGGGCAACAAGATCGGCACCCTGCTCAACAACAACCAGCGGGTGCTGCTCGGCTCCGACCAGATCTCGCCCTATATGAAGCAGGCGGCCGTCGCGATCGAGGACCGGCGCTTCTACGAGCACAACGGCGTCGACATCCAGGGCATGTTCCGCGCCGGCCTCGCCGACATCATGCCGGGTGGCTCGACCCAGGGCGCCTCGACGATCACCGAGCAGTTCGTCAAGAACGCGCTCGAGGCGCAGGGCAGCCGGACGATCTTCGAGAAGTTCCGCGAGGCCGCGCTCGCCTACCACCTCGAGCACAAGTGGGACAAGGACAAGATCCTCACCGAGTACCTCAACACCATCTACTTCGGCGAGGGCGCCTACGGGATCGAGGCGGCGGCGCGCACGTACTTCGGCTGGAACCACCCCGGCTGCGGCCGGAGCGGCCATGAGACCTGCGCGAACGACCTGACGCCGCCCGAGGCGGCGATGCTCGCGGGCATCATCGCCTCGCCCTCGGCGTTCTCGCCCAGGATCAATCCGCAGGCGGCAACGGACCGACGCAACCTGGTCCTCAAAGACATGCTCGACCAGGGCGACATCGCCGAGCAGGAGTACGAGCAGGGCATTCGGACCCAGATCCCGGTTCCGTCCGAGATCGAGCACCCGAGAGACGACTCGCTCTCCCCCTACTTCACTTCCTGGCTGCGCCAGCAGGTGGTGGACCTCTACGGCCCCGGCCGCGCCTTCGGCGGTGGTCTCCAGGTCCACAGCTCCCTCGACCTCGACATGCAGAACGCCGCACAGGAGATCGCTCAGAGCACGCTCTCAGGCGTCGCCCCGACCGCCTCGGTGGTCGTGATCGACAACGCCACGGGCCAGGTCAAGGCGATGGTGGGCGGCAACGACTACCAGAACCATCCGTTCAACCTGGCGACCAATGGCCACCGTCAGCCCGGCTCCTCTTTCAAGCCCTTCACCCTGGCCACCGCGCTGAGCCAGGGGATCTCGCCGGGGACCAGCTACGCCTCGAACGAGAAGGTCTTCAAGGTCTCCAAGCACGAGGTCTTCGACGTGCACAACTACAGCGACGAGTACTACGGCAGCTCCAGCCTGGAGACGGCGACCATCCACTCCGACAACTCCGTCTACGCCGAGCTCGCCCTCGGTCGCACACTGCGCTGCCTCTCCGGCTGCGGCGGCAGTCCCGCGGTCCGCGGTGGCACCAAGCGGATCGCCCATACCGCGCACCAGATGGGTATCCAGACCGACTTCTCGACGAACCCCTCGATGGTCCTGGGCGCGATCGATCCGGGTGTCTCTCCGCTTGAGATGGCCCACGCCTACGAGACGATCGCCACCGGCGGCGAGCGCGTCGGCGGCAACCTGGACTCGAGCCCGGGCCCCAACACCAGCCCCTACGACCTCAATCCGGTCGCGATCGACAAGATCAGCGAGCCCAACGGCCACACCATCGCGGAGGACAAGCCCAAGAGGATCCGCGTTCTCTCGCAGAGCGTCGCCAACGAGGTCAAGACCATCCTCCGCGAGAACGTCCTCGGGGGAACCGGCAGGCTCGCACAGACCGGCGGCTACGCCTGGGGCAAGACCGGAACCACCGAGAACAACGGCGACGCCTGGTTCTGCGGCGGCACCGAGCACTTCACCGCCTGCGTCTGGGTCGGCCACGCCGACAGCACCCAGTCGATGTCGACCGACTACAACGGCGGTCCCGTCGACGGCGGCACCTTCCCGGCCCTGATCTGGGGGCGGATCATGCAGAGCGTCGAGCAGATCTACTCCGAGCACAAGGCCGCGACCAACCAG
>DATGDO010000033.1:0-3553 GCA_035310805.1 Solirubrobacterales bacterium | reverse complement strand
GCCGCGCTCCTCGAGGCGGTCGACGATGCCGGTGACGTTCGAGTTGTCGCAGAACAGCGCCTGGGCCAGCTCGCTCATCTTGCGGGGGCCGGCGCCGAGCATGCGGAGGGCGATCATCTGCTGCGGGGCCAGGTCGAACTCGTGCGCCATCGCCATCAAACGCTGCTTGTTGGTGACCATCATCCAGTGGATCAGGCTCCAGGCCTCGCTGCCCGGATCGGTTCGGCCGACCTCCCCGGCGAGCCAGGACCCGGGGGCGGCGCTCCTCTTCGCTGTGGCCTTGCTCATCTCGCGCCATGTTAGCCGCGAGGCTCGATATTTGCAAGGTTCAAATATCTATGTATACTGCCGTCTAATTTCGCAAGCGATCTCAGACCGGAGGGGATCCGGATGCCGAGCAGGAACGGAGTCGAGTCGCACGCAAACGGGATCGAGGTCAGCGGCCTCGTGCGCGAGTTCAAGGGCGGCGTCCGGGCTGTCGACGCAATCGATCTGGAGGTGAGGCCCGGCGAGATCTACGGCTTCCTCGGGCCCAACGGCGCCGGCAAGTCGACCACGGTCCACGTGCTCACCACCCTCCTCCCCCCGACCGCGGGGTCGGCGCGGGTCGCCGGGCATGACGTCGTCAAGGACGGCGCGGCCGTCCGGGATGCGATCGGGGCCGCGCTTCAGGAGGCCGCCCTCGATCCCAACCTGACCGCCCGCGACCACATGCGCCTGCAGGGCGCGCTCCACGGGATGTCGAAGACCGACCGGACCAGGCGCGGCAACGAGCTGATCGAGCGAGTCGGTCTCTCGGACGCAGCCGATCGCAAGGTGGGCGGCTACTCCGGCGGCATGAAGCGCCGGCTCGATGTGGCGCTGGCGCTGCTGCACGGACCGCGGGTCCTCTTCCTCGATGAGCCGACCACCGGTCTCGACATCCAGAGCCGCACCGCGCTCTGGGACGAGGTCGCCCACCTCTCCCGCGACGAGGGCGTGACGATCTTCCTCACCACCCAGTACCTGGAGGAGGCCGACCAGCTCGCCGACCATCTCGGGATCATCGACCACGGCAGGCTCGTCGCCGAGGGCACCCCGCAGGCGCTGAAGTCGGAGGTCGGTCGCCCGACCGTCGCCGCGGTGCCAGGCGACTCCGCGGATCGGGAGCGCCTCGCCGGGGTGCTCGCCCGCTTCGGGGAGCTCGTGCCGGGCACCCCGAGTGGCGCCGCGGCTCGTCTCAGCGACGGGCCCCAGGAGCTTGCCGACATCGTTCGTGCCCTGGACGCGGACGGGATCCGGATCGCGAACATCGAGCTGCACGCCGCCAGCCTCAATGACGTCTTCCTGGCGAAAACCGGCCGCTCGCTCGAGGGGGCGGGCGAGGAGGCCGAGCCCGGCACCGGCGAGCAGGAGATCGCGCTCGAGGGGTCGCCGGCGTGAGCGCTGGCGCCGCCCGGAACCGGCCGTCGATCTGGACGCAGGCGCCGGAGCTGGCACGCCGCTCGGTGATGCGCACGGTGCGCCAGCCGGCGGCGATCGTCCCCGCGACGGTCTTCCCGCTGATCCTGCTGGCGATCAACTCGGTGGGCCTGAAGTCCGCCACCTCGCTGCCGGGCTTCCCGACCGACTCCTACGTGACCTTCGCGCTCGCCTTCGCCTTCATCCAGGCGGGCGTCTTCGCCGTGATCGGGACCGGCCAGAACCTGGCGGAGGACAACCAGCACGGGTTCTTCAACCGGCTCCAGCTGACGCCCGTCCACCCCGCGGCCCTGGTCGCGGGGCAGCTCGCCGGGACCCTCGCCCTCGGGATGTTCCAGGCGGCGACCTACATCTCCGTCGGCCTGCTCGCCGGGGCGCACATCCAGGCGGGACTCGGGGGCGCGCTGGTGATGATCGCCCTGGCGATCGCGATCTCGCTGGCGTTCGGATCGGTCGGGCTCGCCGTCGGCATGCGCAGCAGCACTCCCGAGTCGGTGCAGAGCCTCTTCCCCC
Organism: Solirubrobacterales bacterium; assembly: GCA_035310805.1. GTDB lineage: Bacteria > Actinomycetota > Thermoleophilia > Solirubrobacterales > 70-9 > DASUPK01. The sequence goes on along the minus strand of DATGDO010000033.1, from coordinate 1,579 downwards.
TGATCTTCGTCTTCCTCTTCATGAGCTCGATGAGCCTGCCGCGGGACCTGATCCAGACCGACTGGTTCCGGACGGTGGCGACCTACAACCCGGTCAGCTACATGATCGAGGGGCTGCGCAGCCTCCTGATCACCGGCTGGGACGGCGAGGCCCTCGCCCTCGGCTTCGGCTGCGCGCTGGGCGTGCTCGCCATCGGCCTCACGGTCGCCTCGCTCTCGCTGAAGGAGCGGATGGTGCGGACATGAGCCACTACCTGTCGGTCGCCCGCGGCCTCGCCTGGCGGCTGCTCCACACCCTGATCACCAACCCGCTCCTCTTCCTGCCGCCGATGCTGATGCCGATCTTCTTCTTCACCGCCTTCGCGGGCGGCCTCTCGGCGATCAGCAACGCGCCCGGCTTCGACTACGGGCCGGGCTACACGTCCTTCGTCTTCGCCTTCGTCCTCTGCCAGAGCGCCGCCTTCGGCGGTGTCTTCAGCGGCTTCTCGATCGCCGCGGACTTCCAATTCGGATTCGGCCGGCGGCTGCTGCTGGCGACCCCCCATCGCAGCGCCCTGATCCTCGGCTACGGGATCGTGGCGGTGATCCGGGCCGCGGTGACGCTCACGGCCGTCACGCTGATCGGACTGCTCGTCGGGATGAACCTCGACGGAGGCGGGCTCGACCTGTTCGGGATGTACGGGCTGGCGGCGATCATCAACGTCACCGGGCTGCTCTTCGCCGCCGGCGTCGCGCTTCGGTTCCGGAGCCTGCAGGCGACGCCGCTGATGCAGGTGCCGGTCTTCCTCTTCCTCTTCCTGGCGCCGGTCTACGTGCCGCGTCAGCTGCTCGGCGGCTGGGTCCACGCCGTGGCGCCCTTCAACCCGGCGACCCACGTGATGGAGACGGCCCGCGATCTGATCGCCGGCCAGGGGACCGATTACCTGGCGACGCTCGGGATCGTGGCCGCCCTGCTCTCCGCCGTGTTCGTCTTCGCGATCCGCGGGCTGCGGCAGGCCGAGGCGGCGGGCTAGCCGACCCGGGCCCGCCTGCGCTCTTCGATCCGCCGGTCCGCCCTCGCCTTGGCGCCGTCGGTGAGCAGCCGGCCGAAGACGCTGCGGCGGTCCGCGACCCAGCGATAGCCGCCCTCCGTCAGGCGAGGGGCCCGCTCGGCGGGGGCGGCGAGCGGGGAACCGCCGGGCAGGAGCCTGAAGAGGGGAGCAAAGGCCGCGCCAGCTGAGCTCACCCCGCCGGCTGCATCGACCAGGTGCCATGAGGCCATCCGCCGGTCCTTGGGCATCCCCGCGAGCAGGCGATCGGCCTCCTCGGTCTCGAGCGCGACCGGGCGCAGTGCGCCGCGCCGATCCCAGGCGAGCAGCTTCGCCAGCAGCCAGCGGCAGAACCCGCAGTCGGAGTCGTAGATCAGGGTCATGGAGCGCATGAAGACTTTCGGCCGGAACGGGTCCCGGGCGTATCCTCAGGCGAGCGGGCAGCGCTAACCAAGAGCAGAAGGGGCACTTCCCGCCGAGTTTCGAGAGGCCGTATGGAACAAGACGCGAGGCACCTCGAAGCCGCCGGGCTGTCGGAATAGGCGATGTCGC
>DATGDO010000032.1:0-5759 GCA_035310805.1 Solirubrobacterales bacterium | reverse complement strand
GACGAGCGCCGCAAGACCCTGGAGTAACCAGTGCTAGTCGTGCAGCTTGCGGTCGAGCGCCCGCAGGAGACCCTTGCGGGCCTTGTTCCGGCGCTCGTAGTCGCGCACCTTGCGCAGCTCGACGCGACTGAGCTCCTGTAGCCGCCGGTCGATCTGGCGGATCGAGAGCTGGTCGTACGCGGTGATCGGGAATCCCGGGACCCGGGCCGCGCGTCGTAACCGATCCGCCCCGGCGAGCGGCCTGTCGACCGCGCCAACCGCGCGCCTGCGCGCCTGCTCCGCCCGGCCGCCGGCCTCCTGCCGCGCCCTGTCGGGAACTTCGCGCACCTGGTCGAGGAGCCGCTCGAGCTGGGCGAGCAGTTCCTCGGCCTGCTCGCGCCCCCTCGTGGCGAGACGGCCCACCATCTCCTCGGCGTCGCCTCGGGTCATTCGCCCGCGGCGCACGGCGTCGTCGACCACCTCCTGGAGACGGTCACGCGAGATCGTGATGCTCTTCTCGAGCGCCTCGCGGAACGCCTGAACGCTCTGCTCGGCGCCGGTGCTCTCCTCGCTCCCCCTGGGCGCGCTAGCCATCGCTCGCACTATCCCACAGTCGCGAACTTTCCAACAACGGGGTTGTGATCGGAGAGCCGGATCTTCAAGCCCGTGGCGGAATCGACCCGGTCGCGCGCCTCGGGCGGCCAGGCGGCGGGGTGCTCGCTGACCTCGAGGCCCCGCACCAGCAGGTGGCTGAGCCGGTCCGGTGCGGTGCTGGGCGCCAGCCCGAAGCGCTCCTCGAGCTGATCGAAGACCCTGCTGGACTCAGGCCGCACGTTGAAGTCGCCCCCGAAGATCAGGGGATCCGGGTCGGCGAACTCGACTGCGCGCCGTGCGGCCTCGAGCAGCTCCTGGGCCGCCGACGAGGGCTTGGTGCTGACGTGGACGTTGGCGACGCAGATGCCGGATTCGAGGCGGGTCAGGGCCGCCACACGGAGCTCCGGCCTCCAGGTCAGGATGACCCTCCGCCGTTCGGCGATTCGGCCCGCTGCGGGGCGGACCAGGGTGGTGTCGGAGCCACCCTCCCAGGCGCCGAGCAGGTCCGGCCGCCAGCGGCCGACCATCGAAGTCAGCGGCTGCAGCCAGTTCCGCGCGCTGAGCGCGCGGTGGGCCTCCGCCCCGCACGCCCTCGACATCGTCGTCTTCCAGCTCGGCGGGAACTCCTGAAACAGGGCGACGTCCCAGTCGATGCCGCAGATCAGGGAGGCGAACTCGCCGAACAGGTCCCGGTTGACCTGCTCGTAGCGCTCTCCACGGCGTGGACCGCGTCGGAAGTTGCCCCTCTGGGCCCACACCTGCAGCTCGGGCTCGGGCGGCCAGTCACGGCCGTGGAACAAGTTCCATGTCATTGCGGTGATCTGCACGGCCCTAGTATCGGCAGCCGATGGCTCAGCCGACTGCGCATCTTCCAGCCAGCCACTTTCTCACCGGCGAGGAGCTCGACCGCGACCAGTTGATCTCGCTGCTCGAGCGCGCCGAGGAGCTCAAGCGGGGGCGCGATCGGGGCGAGGGAAACGATTCCCTGAGGGGCCGCTCCGTGGCACTGATCTTCGAGAAGCCCTCGACCCGGACCCGGGTCTCGTTCGAGGTCGGGGCCAACGAGCTGGGAGCGTCGCCGGTTGTGCTGCGAGGCGACGAGCTGCAGCTCACCCGCGGCGAGTCCTTCCGCGACACCGGCAGGGTCCTCTCCCGGTACGCGCACGGCATCGTGATCCGATCGGGGTCCGACGAGAGGGTCCGGGACCTGGCCCAGGAGGCGAGCGTGCCCGTCATCAACGGGCTGACGCCCGAGCATCACCCCTGCCAGGCGCTGGCGGACCTGCTCACGCTGAAGCAGCGCTTCGGGGACCTGGACGGCCTGCGCCTCGCCTACGTGGGCGACGGGAACAACGTCGCCAGGTCGCTCGCGATCCTCGGCCGGATCGCCGGCATCGAGGTGGTCGTCTCCAGCCCCGAGGGCTATCGGATCGAGGCGGGGTCGGCCGAGCTCGCCGACGATCCCCGCCTCGCGGTCGCGGACGCGGACGCGATCTACACGGACGTCTGGGTGAGCATGGGCGACGAGGCGGAGGCCGAGCGGCGGCGCGCCGACCTGGGGCCCTACCAGGTGAACGACGAGCTGCTCGCCGCGGCCTCGCCCCGCGCGATCGCCCTCCACTGCCTGCCCGCCCATCCGGGCGAGGAGATCACTGCGGAGGTCCTCTACGGGGAGCGCTCTGCCGTCTGGGACCAGGCGGAGAACCGCCTGCACGCCCAGAAGGCGCTGCTCGAACGGCTTCTCGCATAATCAGCTACGCGGCCCCGTGGTGTAACGGTTAGCACGCGAGGTTTTCAACCTCGTAGCGCGGGTTCGACTCCCGCCGGGGCTATTCGCTGGAACCGCGCAACGGCATACGTGGAAAACCCCTAGTCGCAATCTGGGCGCAGGACTGAGGTGGCTGCACGCAGCGCGTGGGAGGCTTCCCGTATGGCGGACGGAACGACGGGAAACGGAGTTCCCGGCCCAGGCAGCTCGGCGCGGGCGCGTGTCCTGGTCCTCGGAGGCGGCTTCGGCGGGCTCGAGACCGCCTTCGACCTCCGCCTGCTCGCCGGCGAGCGCGCGCAGATCACCCTGGTCTCCGACCGGGACCACTTCCTCTTCAAGCCCAACTCGATCTACGTGCCCTTCGGCCTCGACCCTGAGCGCCTCAAGGTCCCGCTGGCCAGGCCGGCCGCGAAGCGCGGCATCGAGCTGGTCCAGGGCCATGCGCACGAGATCGATCCCGACTCTCGCCAGGTTCGGGTCGACGGGCAGGGCGTCTCCTACGACCAGCTGGTGATCGCCACGGGCTCCGGCATGCGGGCCAGCGAGATCCCCGGGCTCGCGGAGCACGCGATCAGCATGTGGACGATCGAGGAGATGCTCCAGCTACGGGCCGCCTTCGAGGGCGTGCTCGAAGCCGCAAAGGCGGGAGGCCGCCAGAGAGTCCTCTTCCTGATCCCCCCCAACAACAAGTGTGCCGGGCCCCTCTACGAGATCGTCCTGATGCTCGAAACCTGGTTGCGTCGCCAGGGCGGGCGCGAGGGGGTGTCGATCAGCTGGACGACGTACGAGGACGGCTACATCCAGGCGTTCGGCCCCCGCCTCCACCACGTGATCAGCGACGAGTTCCTGCGCCGCGGGATCGAGGGGCGGACCGGCTGGATCGTGGACAGCGTCGACTCGAAGGGAGTCGAGTTCCACAACGGCGAGCGAGTCGACTACGACCTGTTGGTCGCCTTCCCGCCCTACGTCGCGTCGACGCCCTTCCCCGGCCTGCAGGCGGACGACCGCGGATTCCTTACCACCGACCTGCCGACGCGCCGAGTTCAGGGGCATCCCGAGATCTACGCGGTCGGCGACGCCGGGGACTTCCCGGTGAAACAGGCCTTCCTCGCCTTTCTGCAGGCGGACGCGGCCGCCTCGCAGCTCGCGGGCGCGATCCTCGGCACCGAGCCGGAGCTCACCTTCGACCCGGTCAGCATGTGCATCATGGAGCAGTTCGACAAGGCCACCTTCGCCAAGGTCCCGCTGCGGCTGACGGGGGACCCGGCGCATCCGGTCGAGGTCAGGCCCGAGGCCAACGGCGACTATCGGGTCGGCTCGTCGAGGATCTGGCGGATGGGCAAGAAGATGCTCGGCACCTCGGTCCCGTGGCGCTTCCGCCATGGCCGGCCCTTCCACGCCGGTGCCTTCTGGAGCGGCATGGACGTCGGCCTGAAGGCGATGTCGGGCGCCTTCTCGGACTGACCGGCCCCAGAGGCCCCGAGCCGTTTACCCGGCTCGACTAGCCTGCCGTCCGGTGCTGCCCGAGATCCACATCGGACCGGTCACGCTGCAGACCTTCGGCATCTGCTTCGCGCTCGCCTTCCTCTCGGCGGGCGCGCTCGTCTGGCGGCGCTTTGGAGAGCTCGGCAAGCCGGCCGACTGGGCCTACGAGATGGGCTTCGCCGCGCTGCTCGGCGGGCTCGTCGGGTCCCGGCTCGACTTCATCGTCGAGAACTACAGCGACGTCAAAGGCGATCTGTTCGGCAACCTCTTCTCCGGCTCGGGACTGGTCTGGTACGGGGGAGCGATCGGCGGCGCCCTCGCGGTCTTCGCCTGGGCCTGGTGGCGCGGCTTCCTCAACCTCACCCTGCTCGACGTGGCCGCTCCGGCCCTCGCGGTCGGCTACGCGATCGGTCGCTGCGGCTGCCAGCTGTCCGGTGACGGCGACTACGGCAAGGCGTGGGACGGGCCCTGGGCCATGTCGTATCCGGACGGCACCAAGCCGACGGACCAGGCCGTGCACCCGACCCCGATCTACGAGACCCTGGCGATGGGCCTGATCGCCCTGCTGCTCTGGCGCCTCCGCGACCGCCTCACGAACGGGCTCCTCTTCGCCCTCTACCTGCTGCTCGCCGGGACCGAGCGCTTCCTGATCGAGTTCATCCGCCGCAACGACGACGTCGCGCTTGGCCTGACCCAGGCGCAGCTGACCAGCGTCGTGATGATGATCGTCGGCGGCGTCTGGCTCCTCCTCGCGTACCGCCAGGCCCCGAGGCCCGCCCCCGCCTGAGCTAGAGCGAGCGCAGCATGCCGCCGTCCAGCGGGATCACGGCTCCGGTGAGATAGGCGGCCCGCTCCGAGCAGAGGAAGGCGACCAGGTCGCCGTACTCCTCGGGCCGTCCGAGCCGCCTCGCCGGAACCCGCTGGGCGGCCGCGGCCTCTGCACCCTCCAGCGAGCCCTCGCGGTCGGCCAGCCGCTCCGTGGCGAACATCCCGGTGGCGACGGTGTTGACCGTGATTCCCTCCGCGGCCACCTCGTCGGCGAGGGTCTCGAGGAAGCCGAGGGCCGCCAGCCGGTTCGCGTTGGAGAGCGCCAGGCCGGGGATCGGCTCGCGGATCGAGCTCGAGCCGACGTTGACGATCCTCCCCCAGCCGCGCTCGCGCATGCCGGGCAGCACCCGCTCGACCAGGACCCTCGTCGCGAGGACGAGCGAGCGAAACGCCGCCTCCCACTCCGCGAGCGAGTTGTCGAGCGCCCCGCCGCCCGGGGGGCCGCCCGTGTTGGCGATCAGGATCTCGATGGGGCCCAGCGCCTCGGCCACCTCGTCAGGGAGCCGACGCAGGCGCTCCAGGTCGCCGGTGTCCGCCGGGAAGCTGTGCACCTCGCCCGCGATCCCCTCGGCGGTGGCCCGCAACGAGTCGGCGGACCTGCTGGAGATCGCGACCCGGGCGCCCTCGCGGGCCAGGGCCTCCGCAATGCCCCGGCCGATGCCCTTGCTGGCCGCCATGACCAGGGCGGTGCGGCCCTTGATGCCTAGGTCCACGCGGTGCCTCCCGGACGCTGGGCGATCCAGGCGCACCAGGCCGCGAAGGCGGCGACGGCGATCGCTACGCCGAGCCAGTGAATCCCGGCGAGCACTGCGAGCGCGCTCGGAATCCCGGCCAGGACCGCGCCCAGGAGGACGGCTGGCAGTTTCAGATGCAGGGCCCAGGCCGTCAGGGCGCCGCAGGCGAGCCAGGCGACGGGTCCCGTGATCCAGCCCCAGTGCTCGAAGAACGAGTGGGGCAGGAGCACGGCGAGAACGATCGAGAGGGCGGCGACGGAGACGACCTGCAGGACCGCCGCCCGCCAGAGAATGGTGCGGTCCATGAGCCCATTCTCGCAGTGGGCCTGCCTGCGGGCCACCTCTGACGCCGGTCCGGATCCCTCCGACGC
>DATGDO010000031.1:0-16106 GCA_035310805.1 Solirubrobacterales bacterium | reverse complement strand
ATCGCCGCCTTCAAGATCCGCGACGACATGCCCGTCGGCTGCGCCGTGACCCTGCGCAAGGCGCGCATGTGGGAGTTCCTCGACCGGCTGATCTCGATCGCGACCCCGCGGATCCGCGACTTCCGCGGCTACAACCCGCGCGCGTTCGACGGTCGCGGCAACTTCAACCTCGGCATCCGCGAGCAGATCATCTTCCCCGAGATCGACTACGACTCGGTCAAGGAGACGCGCGGTCTCGACATCGCGATCTCGACCACCGCGGAGACCGACGAGGAGGCGTTCGAGCTGTTGCTCGGGCTTGGCTTCCCGTTCGCGCAGGAGGGTCGCCCCGGCGCCCCCGGCGCCGAGGAGGAAGAGGCCGCCGAGGAGGAGGCGCGCAAGGAGGAGGCCCGCCAGCGGGCCGAGGCCGAGCAGGCCGCCCTCGAGCAGCTCAAGGAGGAGAACCCCGAGGCCTACGCCAAGCCCGAGAAGCCCGAGGAGGGCGAGGAGGCCGAGGAAGGCGCCGAGGCCGAGAGTGGCGAGGCCGAGGGCGAATCGCAAGAGACTTCGAACGAGGAAGGCTGATGGCAAAGACATCGCAACGGGTGCGGCAGCGCCGCGATCCGAGGTTCAAGACGCGCGGGTACCACCGATGCCGCCGCTGCGGCCGGCCCCGGGCGTACTACCGCAAGTTCGGCCTCTGCCGCATCTGCCTGCGAGACGCAGCGCACAACGGCTACGTGCCGGGCATGACCAAGTCGAGCTGGTAGGACGAGATGCTGACCGATCCGATTTCCGATTACCTGAACCGAATCCGCAACGCGCTCCTGGCCGATCACGAGGAGGTGGAGATCCCGGCCTCCCGGCTGAAGCGCGAGATGACGCGCATCCTCAAGGAGCAGGGCTACATCACCGACTTCAGCGTGGAGCCGGCGCGGGTCGGCGAGTTGATCAAGGTTCGGCTTCGCTACACCGAGAGCCGCGACCCGGTGATCAGCGGCATGGACCGCGTTTCGCGCCCTGGCCGCCGCCGATATGTCGCCAAGGACGACGTCCCCCGGGTCTTCGGAGGGATGGGCACCACGATCATGTCCACCTCCCGCGGCGTGATGACGGGCCACGAGGCCCGGCAGCGAGGCGTCGGCGGGGAGGTCGTCGCGCACGTCTGGTGAGGAAGAGCTGATGAGCCGAATCGGAAGAAAGCCAATCGAGATCCCCGATGGCGTCGAGATCGACGTCAGGCCCGGCGCGGTCAGCGTCAAGGGCCCGAAGGGCGAGCTCAGCCAGCACGTCGACCGCGACATGAAGGTGGCGATCGAGGACGGCACCCTGACCGTCGACCGTCCCACCGACCGCGGCGAGCACCGTGCCCTCCACGGGCTCACCAGGAGCCTGATCGCCAACATGGTCGAGGGCGTCACCGACGGCTTCGAGCGGCGCCTGGAGATCCAGGGCGTCGGCTACCGCGCGAACCTCAAGGGCAAGACGCTCGAATTGGCGCTCGGCTTCTCCCATCCGGTGACGCTCGAGGCGCCCGACGGAATCGAGTTCGAGGTCCCGCAGCCGACCGAGGTCGTCGTCCGGGGGATCGACAAGCAGCTCGTCGGCGAGACCGCCGCGCGCATCCGCAAGTCGCGGCCTCCCGAGCCCTACAAGGGCAAGGGCGTGCGCTACGCGGGCGAGCACGTCGCCCGCAAGGTCGGGAAGCGTGCTTGATGTCCCTCTCGGCGACCACACAGGCGCGGACGGCCACGAAGGAGGAGATCGCGCGGTGACCGTTCTGAGCAAGCCGCAGAGGAGGCTTCGCAGGCGCCGGCGCGTCCGGGCGCGCATCCGCGGCAGCGCGGAGCGGCCCCGCCTTTCCGTCTACCGCTCCAACCGGGGCGTGTTCGCCCAGCTGATCGACGACGACGCGGGCCGCACCCTCGCCTCCGTCTCGTGGACCGAGGACGAGCTCCGCAAGCTCGGCTCGATGGAGCAGGCCAAGCGCGTCGGGGAGCTGCTCGCCGAGCGCGCCAAGGGCGCCGGCATCGAGACCTGTGTCTTCGACCGCGGCGGTTACCGCTTCCACGGCCGCGTCGCGGCGATCGCCGAGGGCGCCCGTGAGGGAGGCCTGAAGTTCTGATGGCCGCCACCGCAAACCCGCTACCTTCGTCGGTCCGATGGCGATAGAGAGCGTCAGTCCGAAGGGCCTCGACCTGCAGGAGCGGGTGATCGAGATCAACCGCGTCGCCAAGGTGGTGAAGGGCGGCCGGCGCTTCTCGTTCACCGCTCTGGTCGCGGTCGGCGATGAGGATTCCGTGGTCGGGATCGGCTACGGCAAGGCCCGCGAGGTCCCCCTCGCGATCCAGAAGGCCGTGGAGGACGCCCGCAAGAACCTGATCCGCGTGCCCAAGTACGGCCAGACGATCACGCACCGCGTGATCGGCCGCTTCGGGGCGGGACACGTCGTGCTGCGCCCGGCGAGCCCCGGTACCGGCGTGATCGCCGGGGGCGGCGTGCGCGCTGTGCTCGAGCTCGGCGGCGTCCGTGATGTCCTCACCAAGAGCATCGGCACGCAGAACCCGATCAACCTGGTCAAGGCGACCATGGAGGGTCTCTACAGCCTGCGCAAGCCCGAGGACGTGGCGAAGCTTCGCGGGATCTCGGTGCGCGAGGTCCTGGGCGTGGGCGACGGCGCGGATCATGCGAGGGGGCGCGACAGCGCGAGCCGTGATCTGGAGACCAATGGCAAGGCCGAGGCCGCCGAGCAGCCTGCAGAGGTCCCCGCCGAGTCCGGGGAGAGCTCCTAGTGGCCGACGTGCAGCTCAAGCAGGTCCGCTCCGCCAATGGCGCTTCCGCCGTGCAGCGCGACACGCTGCGCTCGCTCAAGCTCGGCCGGATCGCCAGCGAGGCGAAGCACCCCGACAGTCCCCAGCTCCAGGGGATGATCCGCGCGGTGGCACACCTCGTGGAGGTCAAGGATGGCTGAGAAGCGAGGCGACTCCGGAGCGAAGCCTAGGAGTCAGCCGTCCAGTGAGGTCGGCCTGCACACGCTCAAGCCCGCTCCGGGTTCGCGGCGGCCGCGGAAGCGGCTCGGGCGCGGTCCGGGCACGGGCCACGGCAAGACCTCCGGCCGCGGCCACAAGGGCGCCGGCGCCCGCTCGGGCAGCAAGCGCAAGACGGCCTACGAGGGCGGCCAGAACCCGATCCACATGCGGATGCGGAAGCTGCGCGGTCCGAACAAGAAGATGTCGATGCCCTTCGAGAAGTTCCGGACCCGGACGCAGCCGGTCAACCTCGCCGACCTCGATGACCGCTTCAAGGCGAACGACGAGGTGACCCCCGAGTCCCTGCGCTCGGCCGGCCTCGCCAAGCGTCGCCACCCGGTCAAGATCCTCGCCCGCGGTGAGCTCTCCAAGAAGCTCACCGTGAAGGCCCATGCCTTCAGCGCTCAGGCGAAGGAGAAGATCGAGGCTGCGGGCGGAACCTGTGAGGTGATCTCCGCCGGTCCGGCTCCGAAGTCCGAGGAGGCTGCTGACTAGGTGCTGCAGACCATCCTCAACTCGTTCAGCGTCCAGGAGATCCGCAAGAAGCTGATCTTCACGGCGGCCATCCTGGCCCTCTACCGGCTGGGCGCCTACATCCCCTCGCCGGGCGTCGACGCACAGGCGATCAAGGACGGCGTCAACAACGTGGGGGGATCGAACATCCTCGGGTTCCTCAACCTGTTCTCCGGCGGCAGCCTCTCGAGGCTCTCCCTGTTCGCGCTGGGGATCATGCCCTACATCACCGCTTCGATCATCCTGCAGCTCCTGACCGTGGTCGTGCCCTCGCTGGAGCGCCTCCAGAAGGAGGGCGAGGTCGGGCAGCAGAAGATCACCCAGTACACGCGCTACCTGACCGTCGTGCTGGCCTTCGCCCAGTCGCTGGGCTACGTCTTCCTCTTCAGCTCCTCCAGCTTCGGTGGCCAGAGCGTGATCGGCGAGCGCACCTTCCCCAAGGTCTTCCTGATCGTGGTCACGCTGACCGCGGGCTGCACGATCCTGATGTGGATGGGCGAGCTGATCACCCAGCGGGGGATCGGCAACGGGATCTCGCTGCTGATCTTCGCCTCGATCGTCTCTCGGATCCCGGACGGGATCACGAAGTGGTGGAACAACCCGGACCAGGTCTTCGTCGTGATGATGCCCTTCATCGCCCTGGCGGTGATCGTCGCGATCGTCTACGTCCAGGAGGGCCAGCGGAGGATCCCCGTGCAATACGCGAAACGCGTGGTGGGCCGCCGGATGACGGCGGGCGGGTCCACCTACCTACCGCTGCGCGTGAACATGGCCGGCGTCATCCCGGTGATCTTCGCCGCCTCGATCATGGCCTTCCCCCCAACCATCGGCCAGATGATCAACACTCCCGCGGCACTCGACTTCGCGGCCTTCTTCAGCCCCAACAGCTGGCACTACGTGGTCGGAGAGGTCTTCTTCATCATCATCTTCACCTACTTCTACACGGCGGTCACCTTCAACCCGGTGGACCAGGCCGACAACCTGAAGAAGTACGGCGGGTTCATCCCCGGCGTCCGACCCGGGCGACCTACCGCCGAATACCTGGACAGGATCCTGTCCCGGCTCACCTTCCCCGGTGCCCTCTACCTGGGCGCGGTCGCGGCTCTCCCGACGATCCTGATCAGTCAGACGTCGGCGAACTTCTTCTTCGGCGGTACCTCGATCCTGATCGTCGTCGGCGTCGCCCTCGACACCGTGAAGCAGCTCGAGGCCCAGCTGATGATGCGCAACTACGAGGGCTTCCTGAAGTGATGCGCGCCGCAGGGTGCCGGGCTTGTCCGAGCTGAACCTGATCCTCCTGGGCCCGCCCGGCAGCGGCAAGGGAACCCAGGGCGAGCGCCTGCAGGAGGACTTCCGGCTGCCGTACTACGCCACCGGCGACATCCTGCGCGCCGCGGTCAAGGAGGGGACCGAGGTGGGCAAGCAGGCGAAGCAGTACATGGACCGGGGCGACCTCGTCCCCGACGAGGTGATCATCGGCGTGATCGCCGAGCGCCTGCAGGGGGATGAGGCGGCTGATGGCTTCATCCTCGACGGTTTCCCCCGCACCGGGCCGCAGGCCGAGGCCCTCGACGCCAGGATGATCGAGCTGCACAGGGAGATCACGGCGGCCATCCTGATCGACGTCACCGAGGAGGAGGTCGTGCGCCGGCTGGGAGGTCGTCGCACCTGCGAGCAGAACCCGACCCACATCTACCACGTCGAGTTCGACCCTCCGAAGGAGGAGGGCGTCTGCGACCTCGACGGCGCCAGGCTGATCGTCCGCGACGACGACAAGCCCGAGGTGATCAAGAACCGCCTCGCGCAGTACCGCGAGAAGACCGAGCCGCTGATCTCCTATTACGAGGAGCGTGGCATCCTCAACCGCCTGGCCGGAGAGCGTCCACCCGATCAGGTCGAGGAGAGCATCCACGCCCTGCTCGCCACCCTCCGTCGCGAGGAGGAGATGGAGATATGAGAGGGACTCGCCCGTGTACCGCGGCATGATCATCCGCAAGACCTCCGAGCAGATCGAGGCGATGGCGGAAGCCGGAAAGATCCAGGCACGCTGCCTGCGGATGCTGCGCTCCAAGGCCCGTCCGGGAGTGACGACCAAGGAGCTCGACGAGGCGGCGGAGAAGTTCATCCGATCCCAGGGGGCGGTCCCCTCCTTCAAGGGCTACCGGGGCTTTCCCGGCTCGATCTGCACCTCCCCCAACTCGATGGTCGTCCACGGGATCCCCGGGTCCTACGAGCTGCGGCGCGGGGACATCCTCTCGATCGACGTCGGCGTCACCTTCGAGGGCTGGGTGGCGGACGCCGCGATCACGATTCCCATCGGGGACGCGCCGGCGGAGGCCGAGCCGCTGCTGACCGCGACGCGCGACGCCCTCTTCGAGGGGATCGCCCTGGCCGTGCCCGGCAATCATCTCAGCGACATCTCGCACGCCGTTCAGCAGCGCGTCGAGGGCGACGGCCTCTCGATCATCCGCACCCTCGTCGGCCACGGGATCGGCCGGGACATGCACGAGGACCCGCAGATCCCGAACTTCGGTGATCCGGGCAAGGGCCCGGAGCTCGAAATCGGCATGGCGCTGGCGATCGAGCCGATGGTGAACGCCGGTGGTGCCGACGTCCGGATGGGATCGGACGGCTGGGCCGTCTACTCGCAGGACGACTCCCTGGCGGCGCACTTCGAGTTCACGGTCGCCGTCACGGCCGACGGGCCGCGCATCCTCACCCCCTGGCACCTGGATTGAGCGGCTCGCACACCTCCGCAGTGCTCCCGAACGGCCAACGCACGCACGCTGCTAAGATTCCACGGGTCGGTTCACGCCTGGCGTGGCCGACGTTTTTCACGCCTGCAGGCCCGACTCCTGGGGCCGGCGGGCTTACTCCCAGCCAGATACGACCCCAGCAGAGAAGGGGAATGAAGGTCCGAGCGTCAGTAAAGCCGATGTGTGAGAAATGCAAGGTGATCCGCCGTGGCGGCGCCGTGCTCGTGATCTGCCCCAACCCACGCCACAAGCAGAGGCAGGGCTGATGGCGCGGATCGCGGGAGTCAACATCCCCCTCAACAAGCGGGCGGAGATCGGCCTCACCTACGTCTTCGGGATCGGCCGCTCGACGGCCAACAGGATCCTCACCGAGACCGGCGTCGACCCCGACACGCACGTCAAGGACCTGACCGAGGACGAGATCATCAAGCTTCGCGACGCGGTCGAGGACCGCGAGGTCGAGGGCGATCTGCGCCGGGAGCGCTCCCAGAACGTCAAGCGCCTTCAGGAGATCGGCTCCTACCGGGGACTCCGCCACCGCCGCGGGCTGCCGGTCCGGGGCCAGCGGACGAAGACCAACGCGCGCGCCCGCAAGGGCCCGCGCCGGATGAGCGTCGCGGGCCGCAAGAAGGCACCGCAGCCCAAGTGAGCCGGGGAGGAATCCGCTAGATGGCAGCTCCGAAGAAGGGTCGCTCGCGCCGGCGCGTCCGCAAGAACGTGACCTACGGCCAGGCCCACATCAAGACTTCGTTCAACAACACCATCGTCACCCTGACCGACACGGAGGGCAACGTGATCGCCTGGGAGTCGGCCGGCAGCGCCGGCTTCAAGGGCTCCCGCAAGTCGACCCCGTTCGCCGCGCAGGTGACCGCCGACGCGGCCGCCAAGAAGGGCATGGAGCACGGCCTCGAGAAGGTCGAGGTCTTCGCCAAGGGCGCCGGCTCCGGCCGCGAGACCGCGATCCGGTCCCTGCAGGCCGCCGGCCTCGACGTGACGACGGTGAAGGACGTGACGCCGCAGGCTCACAACGGCTGCCGTCCCCGGAAGCGGAGGAGAGTCTGATGGCCCGCGACACCTCCGCTCAGTGCAAGCAGTGCCGCCGCGAGGGGCAGAAGCTCTTCCTCAAGGGCGCCCGCTGCTTCACCGACAAGTGCGGCGTCGAGCGCCGCTCCTATCCGCCGGGCGAGCATGGACGTGGCCGCATGCGGCAGTCCGAGTACCGGGCGCAGCTGCGCGAGAAGCAGAAGGCGCGCCGCTACTACCAGGTGCTCGAGAGGCAGTTCCGAAGCTATTACGACAAGGCGAGCCGTCAGCCCGGAGTGACCGGCGAGAACCTGCTGCGGCTACTGGAGTGCCGGCTGGACAACGTCCTCGTGCGCCTCGGCTTCGCCGCCTCGCGCCGCCAGGCCAGGCAGCTCGTCAGCCACGGCCACTGGACCGTGAACGGCCGCCGCGTCGACATCCCCTCGTACCAGGTGAAGCCGGACGACGTGATCACGATCAAGCCGAACAGCGCCGGCGCCGATCTGGTGCGGGACGCGACCGAGCTCACGTCGGGTGTGCCGGCCTGGTTGCAGGCCGACTACGACTCGCTCACCGCCAAGGTGCTGAGGCTGCCCGAGAGGAGCGAGATCTCGGCGCCCGTCGAGGAGCAGCTCATCGTCGAGCTGTACTCGAAGTAACCCCCCAGAGAAGGAAGAAAGAGACGTGATGGAAGCAATGACCACCCTGCCAGATTTCCAAGTCCCGAAGATCGCCGGAGAGGGTGCCGAGGAGAACAAGGGCACCTTCACGATCGAGCCCCTCGACAAGGGCTTCGGCTACACCTTCGGGAACAGCCTGCGGCGTGTGCTGCTCTCGTCGCTGGGCGGCGCCGCGATCACCAGCGTCCGGATCGAGGGGGTGGCCCACGAGTTCTCGACGATCCCCGGACTGAAGGAGGACGTCACGGACCTGGTCCTGAACCTCAAGGACGTCGTCGTGCGGATGCACACCGACGCCGATGAGGTCGAGACGCCGTTGGTCGCCACCGGCCCCGGCGAGGTCAAGGCCAAGGACATCGACCTGCCCGCGGGCGTCGAGATCCTCAATCCCGAGGCGCCGATCGCCACGCTCGAGAAGAAGACCAAGCTCGAGATGTACCTGACGATCGGCCGTGGCCGCGGCTACTCGCCGGCTGACGAGAACAAGTCCGAGGACAAGCCGATCGGCGTGATCCCGATCGACGCGATCTTCTCGCCGATTCGCCGCGCCGCCTACACGGTCGACGCCGCCCGCGTCGGGCAGCGCACCGACTTCGACAAGCTCACGCTCGAGGTCGAGACCGACGGCTCGATCGAGCCGGGCGCCGCCCTGCGCGAGGCCGCCGAGATCCTGATCAAGAGCCTGGCGATCTTCACCACCGCCGACCGCGTCGACGAGCTGCGGGGTGAGGGTGCGATCGCGGCCACGGACGGCGGCGGCGGCGCGGAGGCCGTGGCGGTTCCCGGTACCGACGGGCTGGACGAGATCCTGATCGAGGAGCTCGAGCTCGGCGTCCGCTCCTACAACTGCCTGAAGCGCGCCGGCATCCAGACGGTCGGCGAGCTCGTGCGGAAGTCGGATTCGGAGCTGAACGCGATCCCGAATTTCGGTCGGAAGTCGATCGAGGAGGTCCAGGAGACCCTGCGCGCACGCGGCCTCTCGCTGCGGGCGGACTAGGCATCTAGAGTTCCCGGCCGAAGGGACGGTGATGAGGCACCAGCGCAAGAGGGCAAAGCTGAGCCGGGATTCGGCTCACCGCCGCTCGATGCTTCGCACCATGTCGAAGCAGCTGATCGAGCACGAGCGGATCCGGACGACCCAGCCGAAGGCGAAAGCCCTCCGGCCCGAATTCGAGAAGCTGATCACGCTCGCCAAGCGCGGCGATCTGCACGCTCGCCGGCAGGCGCTCTCCGAGCTCCACAACGACAAGTTCGCCGTCCACAAGCTGTTCGAGGAGATCGCCCCGCGCTATCAGTCAAGGCCGGGCGGCTACACGCGCATCGTCAAGCTGGGCCCGCGACGCAGCGACTCGGCGGAGATGGTGTTTCTCGAACTGGTCTAGCCCGGCTTCGCCACCAGATCGCGGCCACGAGCGGCCGCCTTTCTCGTCAAACGGGTCGCGCTATCCCGCGCCCTCGCATCTACGGGCTTCGCCCTTCGCTCCCGAAAGTCCGCGGCCTGGTGGCCGCTAGCGACCGACCTTGAAGCTCGAGCCCGCGCCGGCACGGTTCGGGCCGATCGCCGCCATCACGGCGACGGTGAAGGCGACGATCACGCCGAGCACGATCCACTGAGCCCAGCTCTCGATCGTCGCCAGCGCGAGCACGCTGAGCACGATCCCCACGATCAAGGCGATGACGGTGTAGAGCGCGGCGCCCTTCTCGGAGCCGCGCCTGATGCCCTCTCCGCCGGCCAGCAGGTCGCTGCGCTCGTACTGCGCGCGCTGGGTGATGTCCGTGTTAGCCATGTCTTCCCTCTTCGACGCCGATCGCCAGGTACCTTACCGCCGGCCGCGGGCGTGGCGGAAGTGAGTGGGCTCACAGAGCGGTTCGTCGGCGGATAGGCTCGCGATTCGTGGCCTCGCAGGCAATCTCGCGCTCGCATTAGTGGCCACGGCGCGCCTCAAGGTTGCCTACCACGGCGGCGGCTTCGCCGGCTGGGCCGCCCAGCCCGGCCTCCGCACGGTCCAGGGCGAGCTGGAGAACGCCCTGGAGCGGATCCTCGGGGCCGCGACGCGGCTGACCGTGGCCGCCCGCACCGACGCCGGCGTGCACGCCTGGGATCAGGTGGCGAGCTTCGAGCTAGCCGGCGAGCCTCCCGCCGAGCTCGATCGTGCGCTCAACTCGCTGACCGGCCCCGACGTCGCCGTGCTCGCGGCCGAGGCAGCCAGCAAGGGCTTCGACGCACGGCGAGACGCCCGCTCGCGCACCTACTGCTATCGGGTGCTCGCCGAGCGCATCCCGAATCCGTTCGAGGCCGCGATCTCCCTGTTCTGGCCGCACCGGGTCGACATGGACGCGCTGGCCGGCTGCGGCGACGATCTGCTCGGCAGGCACGATTTCACCGCCTTCACCCCGACCCAGACCGAGCACGTGCGGTTCGAGCGGGACATCCTGCGGGCCGAGTGGCACGAGAAGCCGGCGGTGATCGGGGACGGGACCGTGCTCGAGCTCTGGATCGAGGCCGACGCGTTCATGCGCAACATGGTCCGGGTGCTGGTCGGCACCATGCTGGAGGTCGCCGGAGGACGTCGCTCGCCGGAGGACTTCCGGGCGCTGCTGGAGGGCGCCCCTCGCGACCGGGCGGGGGACACGGCCCGCGCTCACGGGCTCCATCTCGCGGCCGTCGGCTACTGATCCGAAGCGCGGCAGCTGGAAGACGCCGAGCGCCGGATCCAGTTAGGCTTACCTAACCTGGTAGTCTGACCGATTCGGTCGGAATTGAATTCGATTCGTCGTCGAACCACCTTTTGGGCACCTTCGTCATCACGCTGAGAGAGGGCTTCGAGGCCACCCTGATCGTCGGCCTGATCCTCGCCTACCTGGCCAAGACCGGCCAGCGCGCGCAGGCGAGCGCGGTCTGGTGGGGCGTTGCGGCGGCCGCCCTCACCAGCGCGGCGATCGGGGGCACCTTGTTCCTCTCGGTCGGCGAGCTGCAGGGCACCAGCGAGAAGGTCTACGAGGGCGCGACGATGATCTTCGCCGCCGCACTGGTGACCTGGATGGCCTTCTGGATGCGAAGGCAGGCCGCCACGATCGGCGCACACCTGCGAAAGCAGGTCAGCGAGTCGCTCCGCACCGGCGGCGCGATCGGCCTGGCCACGGTCGCCTTCGTCGCCGTCGCCCGAGAGGGCCTGGAGACGGCGCTCTTCCTGTTCGCCTCGACGGAGAAATCCGGCCCCATGATCGCCGTCGCGGGCGGGGTCCTCGGCCTGGTGGTCGCCGTCGGCCTCGGTGTGGCCTTCTACCGGGGTGCCCTGAGGCTCGACCTGAGCAGGTTCTTCACCGTGACGAGCCTGCTCGTGATCGTCTTCGCGTCGTATCTGATCTTCGGCGGTCTCCACGAGTTCGGCGAGGCGAGCGGCAGCGAGCTGCTGGAGGTGGCAGCCCCGGTCGCAGCCGCGGTCTATGGCTGCAGCCTGGCCTGGATCTATCTGCGCGAGTCGCTGCGCGGCTGGCGCCGCAAGGAAGCCGACGGCGAGGCAACGCCGCCTCGGGACGAGCCGGCACCCGCGCGGGCACGGGCGTAACGAGCGCCGGCCGCCGGGCCCGGGCCGCATGGATCGCGGCCGGCCCTCCTTAGAATCGACGTGATGCGCGTCCTGATCACGAACGACGACGGGATCCAGGCAACCGGCCTCCACGCCCTGCGCCGGGAGCTGCAGGCGATCCCCGATCTGGAGGTCCACGTGATCGCGCCGGACTCGAACCGGAGCGCGACGGCGCGCAGCATCACCACCCGCTCGCCGCTCTGGGTCGAGGAGATCGCGTTCGACGACGGCAGCAGCGGCTACGCGACCGACGGAACGCCCGTCGACTGCGTGCGGTTCGCCGAGCTGGGGCTGATCGGCGAGCGTCCCGAGCTGATCGTCTCTGGCATCAACCACGGCTCGAATCTCGGCGACGACATCACCTACTCGGGCACGGTCGCCGCGGCGCTCGAGGGCATCGTGCTCGGCATCCCCGCGATCGCGATCTCGCAGCAGTCCGCCGCGCGGGAGATGGACTTCCGCTGGGGGCGCGAGTTCGACTTCTCGGTGGGGGCGGCGTTCGCGGCGGAGCTGGTCAGGCGCGTCGCCCAGGACCCGTTGCCGGCGGACACTCTGCTGAACGTGAACTTTCCCGCCGGCACTCCCACGGGGATCCAGGTGACCCACCTGGGCAAGCGCCTCTACAACGACGAGCTCAAGCTCGTCGACCAGGATCCCCAGACGGGGCGCCACCGGTACCAGATCTACGGGTTCGAGCCGTCCTTCGAGGACGAGCAGGGCTCCGACCTGTCCGCGATCGCGCGCGAGCAGATCTCGGTCACCCCGGTCCACTTCGACCTCACCGATCGCCCCAGCCTCGATCGGCTCAGGGAGTGGGACTTCGGCGGCATGCTGGAGCGAGCGGGGTCGAGCGCCGGCGAGTCGGCCGAGGCCCCCACGCAGCGGTGAGCCCGGCCAACGCGGCAAAGAAGCGTGCCGAGGAGCTCCGGCGGCAGATCGCGTACCACGATCACCGCTACTACGTTCTCGATGACCCGGAGATCTCCGATCCCGAGTACGACGACCTGATGCGGGAGCTGCAGCAGCTCGAGGAGCAGAACCCGGAGCTGCGCACACCCGACTCGCCCACCCAGCGCGTGGGCGGCGCGCCGCTCTCCAAGTTCAACCAGGTCGAGCACCACGAGCCGATGCTCTCGCTCGCCAACGCTCGGAACGAGGACGAGCTGCGGGCATGGGCGAAACGGGTCGAGCGCCAGCTCGAGCGGCTCGACATCTCGGGCCGTGAGATCCGCTACGTCACCGAGCCCAAGGTCGATGGCCTCGCGATCTCCCTGACCTACGAAGACGGGGTCTTCACGCGGGGCGCCACCCGAGGCGATGGCCGGATCGGGGAGGACGTGACGCAGAACCTGAGGACGATCAAGGCCATCCCGCTGTCGATCGAGAACGCCCCCGAGCTGGTCGAGGTGCGCGGCGAGGTCTATCTGCCGATCGCGGGCTTCACGCGGGTGAACGAGCAGCGCGCCCAGAACGGGGAATCGACGTTCGCCAATCCCCGCAACGCCGCGGCCGGTTCCCTCCGCCAGCTGGATTCCTCGATCACGGCGACCAGGCCCCTCTCGATCTGGTGCTACGGACTCGTATGGGGTATCGGACGAGGGACCACGCCTCCGGAAACCGGGCTGTCAGGCGAGCCGCAGAGCCACTCGGAGTCGCTCGAGTGGCTGCGGGAGCGGGGCTTCAAGGTCAGCGAGGAGATCGCGGTGCTGCACGGCGTGGACGAGGTTGCCGAGCGCTGCCGCTGGTGGGAGGATCGCCGTGAGGCGCTCGACTTCGAGATCGACGGAGTGGTCGTCAAGGTCGACGACCGCGGGCTGCAGAGGGAGCTGGGGGTTGCCGGCCGCGAGCCGCGCTGGGCGGTCGCCTGGAAGTTCGCCCCGACGACCGCCACGACCAAGCTCAACAAGATCGTCTGGAACGTCGGCCGCACCGGCCACCTGCTGCCCTTCGCGATGCTCGAGCCGGTCCACGTCAGCGGCGTCACCGTGAGCACGGCGACCCTGCACAACGAGGAGGACCTGGAGCGGAAGGACGTCCGCGAGGGCGACGAGGTGGTCGTGATGCGTGCGGGCGACGTCATTCCCCAGGTCGTCTCGCCGATCATCCAGCGCCGCAAGAAGGGCGCGCGCAGGGCGAGGCCACCGAAGAAGTGCCCTCTCTGCGGGACCCGGACGGTCAAGCCGGAAGACGGCGTCTTCACGATCTGCCCGAACCGAACCGGATGCCCGGGCCAGCAGTTCCAGCACGTCAAGCACTTCCGGGGCGCGCTGGAGATAGAGGGTCTCGGTGAGAAGAACGCCTACCGGTTCCTGCAGGAGGGCGTGATCTCGGACGCCGCCGACATCTACGAGCTGACCGCCGAGCGGATCGCCGAGCTCGACGGCTTTGGCCAAGTATCGGCGGAGAACCTGATCGAGGAGATCGAGGGCTCGAAGCGCAAGCCCTTCTCACGGGTCCTCTTCGCGCTCGGCATCCAGGGAATCGGCTTCGTCAACGCCGAGTCCCTGGCCGAGCACTTCGGCACGATGGACGCGCTGCTCGAGGCCCAGCCGGAGGAGATCGTGAAGGCCGAGGGGATCGGGCCCGTGCTGGCCGAGCAGATCTACGAGGAGCTCTCCGATCAGCGAACCAGACAGCTGATCGAGCGCCTGCGGAGGGCGGGCCTGCGCATGGAGCTCGATCCCTCCGAGCGCCGCAGGCAGGGTGGTCCGCTCGAGGGCAAGACGCTCGTCTTGACCGGCACGCTGCCCAGCCTGAGCCGAGAGCAGGCCACCAGGATGATCCGCCGGTCGGGCGGCAAGGTGGTCAACTCGGTCTCGAAGAAGACCGACTTCGTGATCGCCGGCGACAGCCCGGGCTCGAAGCTCGCCAAGGCCGAGGAGCTCGGCACCGAGGTGATCGACGAGGACGGCCTGCGCGAGCTGGTCGGCGAGGACGGGACGCCGAAGCGGCGCACGCCCCCGCGCGGGCGGGTCTAGCAGCCACCAGGGTGCAGGATCTCGAAGCGGCGGCAAACGCCCGCCGCGGCCCTTGGGCAGGCGATCTGGGGCCGCGACCTGGTGGCGAGGTCTACCGCGTGTAGCGGGCGATCAGGGCAGCCATCCGGTCCTGGACGACGTGCGCCCTGTTGACGTCCGTCCGGTTCATCAGCAGCGAGAAGATCACGGCGTGGTCCGCGTCGTCGCCGCCGCGGAAGCAGTAGCCGGAGAGCGCGCTCACCCCGTTCAGCGTCCCCGTCTTCAGGTGGCAGTTGCCCGACGCCGCCGTCCCGCGCATGCGGCGGGCGACGGTGCCGGAGCGGCCGGCGACGGCGAGGGAGTCGACCCAGGCGTCGCGGAGCCGCTCCTGGGCGAGCTGTGCGTCGGGCGGGGTCCGGGTGTCCACCTCGATCATCGAGTCGAGCAGCTTGACCACGGACGCGGGCGAGGCCTTGTTGCGCCGCGTCAGGCCCGAGCCGTTCTCACCGCTGAACCGCGCGCCCTGCTGCGAGGCGAAGCGCTTGACGACCGAGATTCCCGTCGCCGTCGACCCGGTTTCGCCGAACTGGGCGCCGACGTCCTTGAGCAGCATCTCCGCCAGGAAGTTGTTGGACGGGACGTTCGTGTCCTGGACGATGTCGGCCATCGTCGTGGAGGTGAGGTCGGCGATCTGAATTGCCCCCGCCGGCACCACCGCAGGCGTGACGCTGTTTCCGATCGCGACCCCGGCCTTGCGCAGCGCGTCCTCGAAGCGCTGGGCGGCGGTCCTGGCCGGGTCGCCCGGTGAGCCGCTGTCGATCTCGAGGCCGGAGAGCCTGCCCACCCCCTCCGGGGTGATCCCGTGCTCCGGGATGCCGGTCTGGTGGTCGAGGAAGGAGTCGTCGTAGAGCAGCGGCCCCTGGACCCTGACGACGCCGGCGGCGCGGACGCGGTCGGCGAGCTTGGCGAGCCCGCTGGTGGTCAGGGTCGGATCGCCTCCCCCGCGCAGGTAGAGGCCCTGGCTGATCCCGTCGGTGATCGCGTCGCTCGACCAGGCGGTGGTGTGAAGCCGCCCCTCCGGCCCGAAACGAGACAGCGCCGTGGTGGTGGTGAAGAGCTTCGAGTTCGAGGCGAGGATCCGCGCCCGTCCGCCCTTGCGCGAGAACAGGACCTGGTCGGTGGCCGGGTCGAAGACGAAGGCGCCGCTCCTGCCGACGCGGCGGAAGAGCTTGCCGAGCCCGGCGGCGAGCTTCGGGCGGGAGACGGCCGTGCGGGCGGCGGCGGCGCCGTGGGCGACCGGCGTCCTGTAGGCGCGATCGAGCTGATCGCCACGGGCCTGCGCTGCGGCAGGCAGCGCCAGCGCCGCCGCGAGCAGCGCGATCGCGATCGCCCCTCTGTGCCTGAGCATGCTCATCATCAAACAGGCGCGGCAGAGGAAGGTAGCGGTCATCCCCCTTGCTGGCTGACCAGCCCGCTTCCCTGCGATAATCGATGTCTGATGGGGAAAGTCGTCCAGTTCGACAGCCCCGATGGCAAGCCGCGCAGCAGTGGCAAGGGGAGAAGGCGGCGCGGACGGGGC
>DATGDO010000030.1:0-6469 GCA_035310805.1 Solirubrobacterales bacterium | reverse complement strand
CCGGCGCCGGCTTCGGGGGCGAATGCCACCTGGACGCGAACATGGTGCGCTCGACCCTTCCCGACCTGGACCTCGACGGGATCGACCTGCTGGTGATCGAGAACGTCGGCAACCTCGTCTGCCCGGCGGAGTTCCGGGTCGGCGAGGATGCGCGCGCGATGATCTGCTCGGTGGCCGAGGGGGAGGACAAGCCGCTCAAGTACCCGCTCATGTTCCGAGCCTGCGAGCTGGTGGTGGTCAACAAGATCGATCTGCTGCCGCACCTCGAATACGACCTGGAGAGGCTGCGCCACAACCTCGAGTCGGTGAACCCCGGCGCCCGGGTGATCGAATGCAGCGCCCGGACCGGGGAGGGCACGGAGGCGTTCGCCGAATGGCTGTCGGAGCTGGCGGCGAGGGAGGCCACCGCGGTTTGACGGTCGCGGCGGCTGGGCGGCTGGATTCCCTGCTGGCGGAGAGGACCGAGGCCAACCGGGCCTTCTTCGACCAGAGCGCCGGGGAGGTGGCGCGCTGCTGCCACCGGATGGCGGAGCGATTCGCCCGCGGAGGGCGGCTGATCGCGCTCGGGCTCTCGCCCGCGGCGCGGTCGGACGTCCGACACGTCGCGGTCGAGTTCGTCCATCCGGTGATCGTCGGCAAGCGCGCCCTGCCCGCGATCGGCCTCTCCCGCGAGGGTGGGCCACTGACGGAGCAGATCGAGCTGATCGCCGAGCCGGACGACATCGCGATCGCCTTCGGCACCGACGAGCAGGACGGCGAGGAGACCGTCGAGGCGCTCGCCGTCGCCCGCCGTCGGGGGAGCCAGACGATCGCGTTCTCGCCCTGCGGCGCCG
Source organism: Solirubrobacterales bacterium (assembly GCA_035310805.1). Classification (GTDB taxonomy): domain Bacteria; phylum Actinomycetota; class Thermoleophilia; order Solirubrobacterales; family 70-9; genus DASUPK01. The sequence continues at coordinate 5,636 of DATGDO010000030.1, read as the reverse complement.
AGTGGGAGTTCGAGCCGCCGAGCGAGGACCCCTTCGTCCGCCAGGAGCTCGCCGAGACCCTCTACCACGTGCTCTGGGAGCTGGTGCACGTCTTCTTCGAGCACCGCGGCCTGCTCGAGGGCCGGGAGGCCGGGCCGGTTCACGACACCGGAGCGTCGAGCTTCCTCTACCCCTTCCTGTCGGAGGGCGAGACCGGCCTCGAGGCGGTGATCGAGGACGTGCGCTCGAACGTGCTGCTCAAGGCGGAGGAGGTGGGGGAGCTGAGGGAGCGGACCCTGATCGACTCGAGGGACGTGCTGCTGGCGGCGGCGGAGGTGCTGCGGTCGATCTTCGATCGGGGCGGCAAGGCGCTGGTCTTCGGCAACGGGGGCTCCGCGACCGATGCGATGGATCTGGTCGCCGATCTGCGCGCCGCCCCGCGGGGTTGGCCGGCCCGCGCGGCCCTCGACCTGACCGAGGACCCCTCGATCCTGACTGCGATCGCCAACGACATAGGCGTCGAGGCGATCTTCCTGCGCCAGGTGATCGCCTACGGGCGGGAGGGCGACGCCGCGATCGCGCTCTCGACCAGCGGCAACTCGGTCAACCTGATCGAGGCGCTGGGCGAGGCGAGACGCCGCAAGCTGGTGACGGTGGCGCTGGTCGGCTACGACGGCGGCCGGATCGCCGACGAGGGGCTCGCGGACCACGTCATCGTCTCGCCCTCCCAGCACATCCCGCGGATCCAGGAGGCCCAGGCGAGTGCCTACCACGCGCTGCGCGAGCTGATCGAGCTGCGATGAGCGTGGGCGCCCGGCAGCGCCTTCGCGTCAGGGTCGAGGGCACGGTGCAGGGGGTCGGATTCCGGCCGTTCGTCTACAGGGTGGCCAACGAGCTGGGCCTGGCCGGGTGGGTGCTCAACGACTCGCGTGGTGTATTGATCGAGGCGGAGGGGCCGAGCCTCGCCCTCGACGACCTGCTCGACCGGCTCCGGACGGGGGCGCCGCCCCTGGCGCTGGTCCGGAAGGTGACCGGCGAGCCGCTCGAGGCGACCGGGGAGACCGCCTTCCGGATCACGGAGAGCGCCGAGGGTGGGGAGGCGGAGGCGGCCGTCTCACCGGACGTCGCCACCTGTGACGACTGCCTGGGCGAGCTGATGGATCCGCAGAACCGGCGCCACCGCTACCCGTTCACGAACTGCACCAACTGCGGGCCCAGGTTCACGATCGTGCGTGGCGTCCCGTACGACCGCCCGCTGACCACGATGGCGTCGTTCGAGATGTGCCCGCTCTGCCGGGCCGAGTACGAGGATCCGCTCGATCGGCGCTTCCACGCGCAGCCGAACGCGTGTCCGGATTGCGGTCCCTCCCTTCGCCTCACCGATCCCGCGGGCCGATCGGTGGCCGAAGGGAACGAGCCGTCGCTCGAAGCCGCGACGCTGGCGCTCGCCGAGGGCAGGATCGTCGCCGTCAAGGGAATCGGCGGATACCACCTCGCCTGCAGGGCTGACGACGAGTCGGTCGTCGCCGAGCTTCGCTCCCGGAAGCTGCGCGAGGAGAAGCCGTTCGCGCTGATCGCGCCCTCGCTGCGGGTTGCGCTCGACCTGGTCGAGCTCGATGACGCCGCCGGCGCCCTCCTGGCGTCCCGCGAGCGGCCGATCGTGCTGGCGCCGCGGCGCCCGGATGCCCCCGTCGCCCCATCGGTGGCGCCGTTGTCCCGCGCGCTCGGCGTGATGCTGCCCTACTCGCCGCTCCACCACCTGCTGCTCGAGGACTCGGGCGCCGCCCTGGTGCTGACGAGCGCGAACGTCTCGGACGAGCCGATCGCCTACCGAGACACCGACGCGCTGGAACGGCTGGCGGGGATCGCGGACCTCTTCCTCGTGCACGATCGCCCGATCGAGACGCGGACGGACGACTCGGTGGTCCGCGTCGTTGCGGACCGGCCGCTGTTCCTGCGGCGCTCCCGCGGCTATGTCCCGCGCGATCTGCCGCTCGCCACCCCGCGGCCCACGCTGGCCTGCGGCGCGGAGCTGAAGAGCGCCTTCTGCCTCGCCAAGGGCGAGCGAGCCTGGGTCGGCCACCACATCGGCGATCTGAAGAACTACGAGACCCTTCGCGCCTTCGAGGACGGGATCGCGCACTTCGAGCGGCTCTTCGCGGTCACGCCCGAGCTGGTTGCGCACGACCTGCACCCGGAGTACCTCTCGACGAAGTACGCGCTCGAGCGAGATGGGGTCGAGACGGTGGGGGTGCAGCACCACCACGCTCATCTGGCCTCGTGTCTGGCCGAGCATGGCGAGCGCGGCCCGGCGATCGGCGCGATCTTCGACGGCACCGGGTACGGCAGCGACGGCACGGTCTGGGGCGGGGAGCTCCTGCTTGGCGACGCCGAGGGGTTCGACCGGCGGGGACACCTGCACCCGGTGCGAATGCCCGGTGGAGAGCGCGCCATCCGTCAGCCCTGGCGAATGGCGTGCGCCTGGCTGGTCGAGACCCTGGGCCCCGAGCCGCCGCTTCCCCCGCTGCTCGCCTCGCGCGTGTCGGAGGAGGAATGGAGGAAGGTCGCCGAGCTGGCGGTGAGCGGTCTGGCGTCACCGCTCACCTCAAGTGCCGGCCGCCTCTGCGATGCCGTCGCCGCGATCTGCGGCGTCCGGGCCGAGGTGAACTACGAGGGCCAGGCGGCGGTCGAGCTGGAGGCGGTCGCCGACCCGGCCGAGCGCGGGGCGTATCCGCTGCCGGGCGACGAGGCGCTCGATGCGCGGGAGACGGTGCGCGCGATCCTGACCGATCTCGGGGCGGGCGTCCCGGTGCCCGTGGTGGCGGCGAGGTTCCACAACGGCGTCGCAGAAGGCACCTCTCGTGCCTGCGCCCGGATCGCGAGGGCGGGGGGGATCGACCGCGTGGTGCTCTCCGGAGGCGTCTTCCAGAACCGCCTGCTGCTCGAGCGGACCGCCGAGGCGCTGGAGCGGGCTGGCCTCCGCGTGATCACGCCGCGGCTGCTTCCGCCGAACGACGGCGGGATCGCCTTCGGCCAGGCTGCGGTCGCCGCCGCCCAGATCGCTTAACGCGATCCAGTTGCAATTGAGGAGTGCCCGTAATAGGGTCGCCGCATGCGGTGGGCTCGGATACGGGGAGCGCTCGGTCCACGCGAATGGCGGACGGTCGCGTTGATCGCTCTCGTGATCGCCGGCCTCACCGCAGCCGGGTTCTTCGTCCTGCTCGCGCTGGTCGTCCCCGGCGACTACAGCCTCGGGACCAGCGGCGCGTTCGGGATCGGGATCACCGCCTACACGCTCGGTGTCCGACACGCCTTCGACGCGGATCACATCGCGGCGATCGACAACACGACCCGGCGGCTGATGGGCCGGGGCCAGCGGCCGCTCACCGTCGGCTTCTTCTTCGCTCTCGGCCACTCGACGATCGTCTTCCTCCTGGGCCTGCTGGTGGCGGTCGGGGTCCGTGGGCTCGGTGGGGCCGTTCAGAACGAAGGCTCCCTCCTGCACGACGGCACGGGGCTGATCGGGCCGACCGTGTCGGGGGTCTTCCTGCTCGCCATCGGCGTCCTCAATCTCGTCGTGCTGGTCGGCATCGTGCGGGTCTTCCGGCGCATGAGGTGCGGCGAGCTCCGGGAGGAGGAGCTCGAGCGCGAGCTCGACTCGCGCGGCTTCCTCAACCGTCTCTACGGCCGCGCCACCCGTGGCATCACCAAGCCCTGGCAGATGTATCCGCTCGGCTGCCTGTTCGGCCTCGGCTTCGACACCGCCACCGAGGTGGCCCTCCTCGTGATCGCGGGAGGGGCCGCGGCCAGCGACCTGCCCTTCTACGCCATCCTCTGCCTGCCGATCCTGTTCACCGCGGGCATGACCCTCTTCGACACGATCGACGGAGCGTTCATGAACTTCGCCTACGGCTGGGCGTTCTCCGAGCCGGTCAGGAAGGTCTTCTACAATCTCGCCGTGACCGGCCTCTCGGTGTCGATCGCGCTGATGATCGGGACGGTCCAGCTGACCTCGGCCCTGGCCCAAGGGCTGCACCTGACCAGCGAGCCCTGGCGGTCGATCAGCGAGCTGGACATGAACGTCGTCGGATACGCGATCGTCGGGCTCTTCCTGATCACCTGGATCGGGGCGTACGCCGTCTGGCGCCTCGGCCGCATCGAGCAGCGCTGGTCAGGGCAGGCCCGGTCGCCGGTCGGCTAGGCGTACCGATGGGCTTCTCGCCGTTTCGCGACGCAATCCAGGTGGATGACCTCGAGGACGCCCTGACGGTCCTTCGCGAGAGCGGCCGTCGGGTCACGGCTCCGCGGCGACTCGTCCTCGAGGCGCTCTTCCAGGCCGAGGGCCCGGTGTCGGCCGAATACCTCGCCGAGGGAATGGGCGGCACGCGCACGCCCATGGACGCCGCCTCGGTGCACCGCATCCTCTCCCAGCTCGAGGAGCTCGGGCTCGTCCGCCACGTCCACATCGGCCACGGTCCCGGCCTGTATGCGCTCGTCGGGCGGCCCGACCGCGAGTACCTGGCCTGCGAGCGCTGCGGCCGCGTGACCACGGTGGACCCGGCGAGGCTCGATTCGATCCGGCGATCGATCCGGCGCCGCTTCGGATACGAGGCCCGGTTCACCCATTTCCCGATCCTCGGCCTCTGCAGCGCCTGTCAGCGGGAGATCCCCGGCGAGGGCATCGCCGGCGCGGCGGGAAAGCGCGTCGATCAAGCCCACCAGCACGAGCACAGCCACGGCGGCTACGTTCACTCGCATCCCCACGTCCACGGCAAGGGGGGCGGTCCCCGTCACGAGCACGGCCACTAGCCGGAGGTCGAGTTTGCTCGCCGGAGGCCGCGGATAGGCGAGCCCGTATGGACCGGAAGCTGCTCGCTGTCTACATGAACGACCACCTGGCGGGATCGGTGATCGGTAAGAACCTCGCCAGGCGAATCGCCCAGCAGAACGAGGGCAACGACTACGGCAGAGAGGTCGCGGAGATCGCGCGGGAGATCGAGGACGACCAGGCCACGCTGCTGGAAGTGATGCGGCGCGCCGGCGTTCGGCGCACGCGGATCCGGCTGGTGTTCGCCCGCCTCACGGAGCTGGCCACGCGGCTGAAGCCGAATGGGCGCCTGTTCGGCTACTCACCGCTCAGCCGGGTGCTCGAGCTCGAGGGCCTGACCATGGGGATCACCGGCAAGCTCGAGCTCTGGCGCTCACTGCAAGCCGTCCAGACCGATCCCGAGATACCCGACGCCGATTACGGCCGGCTGGCGGAGCGCGCGCAGCGTCAGCGCGAACGCGTCGAGGAGCTCCACCTCAGAGCGGCCGCCGAGGCCCTCGGCGGCTAGAGGCCCGGCTTCACCGTCATCTCGAGCGCGACGAGGATCAGCAGCAGCAGCTCGAGGCTGCCCGACTCCGGGCCGAGATACCCGGCACCGGAGATGACGAGGGAACCCGTGTGGGCTGTCGGAACTGCTCAGGAGAACTCTTCGAGCGAGCGCATCTGGCGGCGCAGCTCGTGGTCCCGCTGGTGGGCCGGGACACCCGACTCACCGGTGACCGCCTCGTTGTGCCGGATGTCAGTGATCGCCCGGAACCGCTCGGTATCGGAGCCCGGGCTGGACAACTCACCGATGGCGCTCTCTCCGCTCTCTGCCTTGTCCTGGTTC
>DATGDO010000029.1:0-1945 GCA_035310805.1 Solirubrobacterales bacterium | reverse complement strand
GTTCTCCGAGGCGGCGAGCGCGCTCAACTACACACAGTCGGCGGTCTCACAGGCGATCGCGACGCTCGAGTCCGAAGCCGGCGTACCGCTGCTCGAGCGCGACCGGCGCGGCGTCCGCCCGACGACGACGGGCGAGCGGCTTGCCGAGCACGCCGGGCGCATCCTGACCCAGCTGGAGGCGGCGGAGGCCGAGCTGGGTGCGATCGCCGGGATCAAGGGCGGGGAGCTCCGCATGGCCTCCTTCCCGACCGCCGGCGCGACCCTGATGCCCCTCGCGATCGCGTCGTTTCGCTCCGCCCACCCGGAGGTCGCGCTCAGCCTGGTCGAGGGTGAGCCGGAGGAGCTGATGCCGCGCCTTCGGGACGGTGAGTTCGACCTGGCGCTGATCTTCGAGTTCGAGGGGACGGGTGAGCTCGGGTCCGGCCTGCGCGCCGCGCCGCTGTTCGAGGACCCGATGAAGCTGGCGTTGCCGAAGGGGCACCGGCTGGCCCGGAAGGAGCGGATCATGCTCGCGGACCTCGCCGAGGAGTCCTGGGTGCAGACCTCCGAGGCGAGCGCCTGCGCCCGTCGTGTGGTCGGGATCTGCCGCGCCGCAGGCTTCGAGCCTCAGGTCTCGTTCGAGAGCGACGACTACCTGACGGTCCAGGGGCTGGTCGCGGCCGGTGTCGGCGTCGCGTTGATCCCGCGGCTTGCCCTCTCGCAGACCATCGGCTACGACATAGCGGTCCGCGAGCTGCAGCCCGACGCGCCCGTCCGCCACGTGGTGGTCGCGACGCCGGGAGCGGGCGTCTCGCTGCCCGCAGCGGCGGCGATGCTGGAGATCCTCAGGGACACCGCGGAACGCTACCGCGACTGACGCGCAAGAGAACGCCGCCCCCACCTTGCGGCGGGGGCGGCGCTGATGCGAGGCTGCTTCGCCGGCGAAGCCGAGAAGGCAACCCGTTATACGGCGAAGCCGAGCATCGACTACCTGCCGGCCTGGACACCTGCCGGGAACGCCAGCGAGGGCACGTCCGAGGGGTAGACCTCATGCCCGTGGACGGCCAGGTCGCCCTCCTCCATGTCCTCCTCGGTCATCCGCAGGGAGACGAAGAGACCGATCACCTTGAGGATGATGTACGTCCCGATTGCGGTGAAGGCGATCACCCACAGCGCGGTGAGCGCCTGCCAGCCGAGCAGGTGGCCGGATCCCGAGATCAGGCCCGGCGCGCTGCCCATCGCCTCGTTGGCGAACACGCCCGTCAACAGGCCGCCCGCAAGCCCCGCGAACCCGTGCGTGTAGATCACGCCCAGGGTGTCGTCGACGCTGCGGAACGGCGCCACACGGCTCAGGTAGTTGAGCGCGAAGTAGCAGATCAGACCTGCGATCAGGCCCATCGCCAGAGCGCCCCAGCCGTTGACGAAACCGGCCGCCGGGGTGATTGCGACGAGCCCCGTGATCATGCCGTTGACGCTCGAGATCAGGCTGGGCTTATGACCGGTGAGGTAGTCGCAAGCGACCCAGGTCAGGAAGGCAATGGCGGTGCAGATGTTCGTGTTCAGGATCGCCGCACCGGCAACGTCGTTCGCCAGGTACGGGTCGCCACCGTTGAAGCCGTTCCAGCCGAGCCAGAGCAGGCCGGCGCCCGTCGCAACCATCAGCAGGTTGTTGGGGGCATCGATCTCACGATCGCGCTGCAGCCGCGGCCCAGTCACCGCCGCTGCCACGAACCCGGATACTCCCGCCGCGAGGTGAATCACGTAGCCGCCCGAGAAGTCGAGCGCGCCGTGCTGAGCGAAGTAGCCGCCGCCCCAGATGAGGAAGGCGTTGATCGTGTAGATCAGGCTGGTCCAGACGATCACGTACGGAATCCAGGCCCGGAAGTTGAACCGGCCGAGCACCGATCCGAGCGCCAGGATCGGCGTGATCGCCGCGAAGACGATCTGGAAGTACGCGAGGGTCGAC
>DATGDO010000028.1:0-5101 GCA_035310805.1 Solirubrobacterales bacterium | reverse complement strand
CTGCGCTGGCCGCTGCTTGCGCTGCTCGGGCTCCTCGTCGCAGCGGCGATCGCCTTCCTCGCGACCCGCGCCGTCAGCACCGACATCGGGATCTCCTCTGAGCCGCCCACGGCCGGGCGGGCGCTCTCCCCCGCCGCGCCGCAGCCCAGGCCCGGCAAGACGACTACGTCGGCGGCCCCGACCCCGGCGCCGCAGACCACCACGGTTGCCGTCCCGAGCCCGTCGGGCGGCGGCGGGGAAGGCGGCGACAGGGGAGACGACTAGCCGGAGCCGCCCAGGCCGCCCCGCACCTACTCCGTCGAGATGCTCGGGTCGGCCTGGACCCTCTCCGGGATGATCATCAGGAAGTGCTGCTTGGCGTTTCCGGCGAGCTTTTGGACCCGCTCGGCCTCGCCGGACTGATCGGTGGTACGCAACTCGTTCGCGTAGTGCCCGAGCAGGTCCTCGATGTCGAGCTGGCCCTCGGCGTCGAGCTCCTCGAGGGTCACCTTCGCGCCCTCCCCGAGGCGGCGCTGGATCGCATCGCGATCGAGCTTGAGCTCGTCGTCGATGCGGACGTACACGCGCCCGCCGGTCATCCCGGCGCAGGCCCAGGGCCCGATGTCGCCGAGGACGACGGCGCGGCCCGAGGTCATGTACTCGAATGCGAAGCCCTTGGCGTTGGCCCGATCGACGATGCAGCCCTGCGAGTCGTCGACCGGTTGCGCCGGCTCGCCGGCAAGGACGACGTCCGCGCCCGAGAGACGGATGCAGAAGCGCGAGTCGGCGGAGCCCTGGACGAAGAGACGGCCACGCTGCGCCCCGTAGGCGAAGGACTTGCCGACAGAGCCGTTCAAGCGGCGACCGTCGGCGTTCCTGCCCTTCAGGATCGAGACGGTGCCGCCGAGCATCGTCTTGCCGACGCCGTCCTGGGCGCCGCCCTCGACGCGGCAGGTGACTCCCCATTCGTTGAAGGCGCCGAACCCCTGGCCGGCCACCGAACCGCCGTTGAAGACCAGCTCGGCCAGTTCGTCGTTCTGGGTGCCCGCCGGGGCGCCGTCGTAGATTCGGGCCCGGGCGATCGCACCGGCGAGCTCGGTGCCGAGCACCCGGTCGCTGGCGTCCGTGCGGCGCGGGAACTCGACACTGACGCAGGATCCGTCGAAGACCCGCTCCGCGACCTGCGCGATCTGGGTGGAGGCCTGCTTGGGCTCCATCCGGATCGGCCTGGCGCGGACCAGACCGGCCTCGGCGCGGGCCTCGACCAGGGCCTCCTCCTCGACCGGCAGGTCGAGCGGCTCCAGGTCGAGGAACTCCTCGAGCGGCGTGATCAGCGGCGTCAGGTCGATCTCATTTCGGTGCGAGATCTGCTCGAGCAGGTCGTAGCGGCCGACGAGATCCTGGGCGCGGTCGTAGCCGAGCGAACCGACCACCGCCTTCACCTCCTCGCCCATCGCCTCGAAGAAACGGGCGCAACTCTCGGCGGCCGAGTCGACGGCCTGCGGGGTGAACTTCTTCAGCCCGTGCTCCTGCGCCTGCTCGACGGTCTCGATCTGCGTCGCGATCCCGACGTGACAGGTGTCGAGCTGGCAGCCGCGGCAGATCGTGCAGCCCAGGGAGACCATCGCCAGGGTGCCGAAGGCGACCCGGTTGGCTCCCATGCAGTGGAGCTTCACGATGTCGTGGGCGTGGCGGTAGCCGCCGTCGGCCCAGATCTCGACGCGGTTGCGGATCCCGGCCTCCATCAGGGCCCGGTGCACGGCGCGGGTGCCGATGTCGGAGGGCAGGCCGACGTGCCGGAGGGCGTGCTGGCGCGCCGCCCCGGTGCCGCCCTCGAATCCGCTCAGGGTGATGATGTCCGCGCCGGCCTTGGCGATGCCGAGGCCGATCGTGCCGATGTTGGGGACGACCGGGACCTTGACCGAGACGCGCAGGTCGGGGTTGACCGTCTTAAGCTCGTCGATCAGCTCTGCGAGGTCCTCGATCGAGTAGAGGTCGTGGTTGTTCGACGGCGAGATCAGGTCGGTGCCGGGCGAGGCGTTCCGCGCCGCGGCCACCTTCTCCGAGACCTTCTTCCCCGGCAGGTGCCCGCCCTCGCCGGGCTTCGCGCCCTGGCCGATCTTGATCTCGGCGACGTAGGAGGAGTTGAGCATCTCGGCGGAGACCCCGAAGCGCCCCGAGGCGACCTGCTGCCCGCGCCACTTGCGGTAGTGGCCGTACATGTCCTGGATCTCGCCGCCCTCCCCATTGATGCAGAGGATGTTGATCTGTTTGGCGGCCTCGGCGTAGGCGCGGAAGGCCGGCTCGGACTGGGAGCCGAAGCTCATCGAGCTGATCACCACCGGGTAGTCGTGGTGGCCGACCGAGGCGTCGACCTGGGAGCGGTTCACCGGATCGCGGTCGGGCTCCTTGCGCAGGCCCATGATGTGGCGCATCGAGATCGGGCTCTGCGCCTCGAGCTCCCGGACCTTCTGCGAGTACTCCTCGAACCCCGCCGTGCCGTTGGCCGTGGCGATCGCGGCCTTGTAGACCTTGGGGTAGAAGCGGAAGGTCTTGACGGGCTTCGCGTCCTCGTCGCCGGCGAGGATCCTCTGGCGCTGGTCGGTGTCGGCGTCGAGTTGGGCGAAGCCGACGCCCGCCTTCTCCGAAGCGGCGAAGGCCTCGGTGTGGAAGATCTCGGCGAGCTCGGGCTTGATCCCGATCGAGGAGAACTGCCGGGCGTAGCCACGGACCTCGTGGATCCCGATAGTCGAGATCACCTTCTCGATCCCCTTGCGGAGGGCCGCGCAGAGGTTGGCGACGTCGGTCTCGTAGTCGTCGACGCAGATCACCTCGACCATCACGTAGGGACAGACGCCGTTGGCGCCGAGGCCCAGCGCGACCATCACGTCGTGGACGTTGCGGATCGCCGCCGAGCGCAGGACCAGCGAGCAGCGGCGGCGGAGGTTCTCGCCCTCCCCGCTGAACTGCTTCAGGGCCTGGTCGATCGCGGAGGTGGCCAGATGCGGGTCGATGTAGCGACGCTCACCGTCGAAGACGGTGCGGTCGGTGAGCACCAGCAGCTCGGCGCCCTCGGTGACGGCCTTGACCGCCTCCTGGCGAAGGCGCTCGATCGCGCCCTGCGTGGTCTCGGACTCGAGCAGGGCGATGTCGATCGCCTTGGCCCGCTCCCCGAAGGCGGCCCAGAGGTCCTCCAGGACGTAGGTCCCCTGCTCGTTGGCGATCCTGCGATATGAGCTGTGGGGGAGCGGCGCCAGGTCGTGGTGGCCGCCCAGGATCACCGGAAAGTCGGTCTCGATCGCCTCGCTGTCCGACGACGGGTCGTCCACTGAGGGACGACGCCCGAAGACCGCGCGCGTCGAGAAGTGCTCGATCTCGCGCTCGCGGTCGATCGCCGGATTGGTGACGACCGCCACCGTCTCCTTGAAGTAGTCGGCGAGGTTCTGGCGCTCGGGCGAGAGGGCCGCCAGCGGGCCGTCGTAGCCGAGCGAGCCGATCGGCTCCGCGCCGTTGTCGGCCATCTGCTGCACGAGCTTGACGTCGTCGCGCTGCCAGCCGAAGCCGGCCAGGACGCGGTCCTCGACCTTGACGGGCTCCTCCGGCCCGGCGTCGGTGTAGCCGGGGATCTCGGGCCCCTCGAGGGGGCCGCCGGTCTGGAGCGCCCGGTCGTAGGGCGCGACCTCCTCCGCCCCGGTCCGCTCCAGCCAGCTGCTGCGGACCCGCCGCAGCATCTCGGCGTGCGGGTGCAGGGTCGCGCGATTGCGGTCACGCTCGATCAGTACCAGGAACTTCTCTCCCGGCGCCATCGGCTTCGGCTCCGAGACCATCTCCGCGACCGGGACGACGCCGGGCTCGGAGCTGAAGATGAAGTCCTGGTTGGTCTCGACCTTCCAGAGCGGGCGCAGACCCATCGCGTCGGCGGAGAAGACGCACTCGTCGCGATGGCGGGCGATCAGCGCGACCGGGCCCTGAGCGTACGGGCCCATCGTCTGGCGCAGGTACATGTAGAAGGGGTGAAGCTCCTCGGGGAGGCCGGCGATCTCGTCGACGATCGGCGGCACGACCATCTCCATCGCCTCGGCCAGCGAGAGGCCGTGACGGCGGACGAGGGTCTCGATCGTGCGATCCAGGTCCTGGGAGTCGGAGTTGCCCTCGCCGATCGGCACGTTCAGCATGCGCGCCTCCTGGCGGAGCTGCTCGATCGTGTTGATTTCGCCGTTGTGGCCGAGGACCCCGAACGGCTGGACCCGGGTGAAGGAGGGCCAGGTGTTGGTCGAGTAGCGGTTGTGCCCGAAGCAGCCGATCGTCTCGAAGCGCTCGTCCGAGAGGTCGGGGTAGTAGCCGCCCAGGACCTTCGGCGCGCCCATCACCTTGTAGACGCAGGTGCGCCCCGAGAACGAGGCCACGTGGACGCCGAGCTTCTCCTCGAGGGCGACCTTCAGGTTGAAGAGGGCGCCCTCGGCGTCGCCGGCCTCGGGCACGAGGCCGGCGAACTGCCAGAACTGCGGCTCCTCCTCGCGCGCGGTCGGGCCGAGGGCCACGGAGTCGACCGCTCCCACCCGCTCGGCGAGAATGCGGAAGCCCGCCCTGCCGAGCAGCGCACGGGCGCCGTGGCGGACCGTCTCGAGGTCCTGCGAGCGCTCCACGAAGACGTGGGCGACCGCGAAGGCATCGTCCAGGGCGAGCGAGGGGTTGTGGCCGCCCCGCCGGACCTCCTCGGCCCAGATCTTGGTCGGGATGTCGACCAGCAGGCCGCAGCCGTCTCCCTCGCCGTCGACGTTGCCGGCGCGATGGAGCATCTTCTGGAGCGAGGTGAGCGCGAGGCTTACCGGCTCGTGGCTCGGGGTCGCGTCGCGACGGACGGACGCGTAGATCGCGCACGCATCCTTGTCCTCCACGCTCGGGGGAGAGACGCGCGGCCGGTATGCGCGCTCGGGCGAGAGGCGCTCACGCTGGGGGGACGAGTTCTTCAATTCGACTCCGGTTCCGCGCCTTCTTCGAGCGGGCGCGCGACGGGGTTGGGACCGACGGAGCCGCGGATTATAGGGAGCGCCCGGCGCGGCGCCGCGCCGGTCCCCGAGCTGGCTGCGGGCGCTTTCCCCGCAATTTGCGAGCGCGGGTC
>DATGDO010000027.1:0-3653 GCA_035310805.1 Solirubrobacterales bacterium | reverse complement strand
GTTTTTGCGCAGCGCGGTGGCAGCGTGACCGGGGAGCGACCTCGAAAACCCGGAACGGCTTCGGCGCTAGGCGACCGTACTTGTTCGCCAGTTGTTCGCCAGTCAGACACCGAAACAACCGGAAGCAACCGGTCGTAATCGGCTTATCCATGCGGAATCTCGGGCAGCCGTGCCTGCTTTTCAGATGTGGTACATGCCGGTGCCGGCGATCTCGGCCTCGCGCTGGGCGATCTCGGCGATCGAGGTGGAGCGGAAGGTGGCGCGAAGCGCCTCCACACCCTCCTCCCAGATGCCGCCTGCCTCCTTGCCCTCCTGGCCGACCACTCCGTCGAGCGCCTGGACCACCTCGAGAACCGTGATCTCCTCGGGCGGGCGGGCGAGCGTGTAGCCCCCCTTGGCGCCGCGGTGGCTGACCAGGATCCCGGCACGGCGCAGCGTCGAGAAGAGCTGCTCCAGGAACTGAACCGGGATGCGCCGCCGCTCCGCCACCTGGCCGATCGGCATCGGGCTGTCGCCGGCCCGCGCCAACTCGGCCAGCGCGACCACCGCGTAACGTGACTTCGAGGTGACCGAGATCACGCCATCCCTTTTACCGGGCCGGGCGGCGTCCCGATGAATCGGCGCAACCGCGCGCTGCTTCGCGCCCTGGCGCCGATCGCCCTGATGGGAGTGATCTTCTATCTCTCCGCCCAGCCGGCGGCGGGGCACCACGCCTGGTGGGTGATCGTGATCCGCAAGCTCGGCCACGTCACTGGCTACGCGCTGCTCACCGCCCTGTGGGCCTGGGTCCTCCAGGGGGTGGTAAGACGGCCGGTGCTGGTCGCCGTCGGCGTCGCCCTCGCCTACGCCTGCACCGACGAGTGGCACCAGACCTTCGTCCACGGACGGACGGGGACGCCGAGGGACGTCGCAATCGACGCGATCGGGATGGCGATCGCTGCGATCCTGATCCGCATGCGCCAGCCCTCCCCCACCCGCAGAGGAAAGGCCGGCGCGCGAGCAAGTGCCTCTGGATCCAGCCTCGCTCGGTCGCCGTGAGGATCGCCTGCGCACGATCCAATGCGCCCAGCTTGCCGTACGGGTTGCAGCATCTGCTCGTCCGGCTACGCGGAAGTGCTGTTGTCCGACTCCGTGGAAAGCCGCTGGACGGCTCGCTCGATGCGCTCGACCGACCGGTGCTTGCCCAGCACGGCGAGGGACTCGAAGATCCCTGGCGAGATCGAGCCGCCGGTGATCGCGACCCGGATCGGCTGGTAAAGCTTTCCCGGCTTGACGTCTTGCTCGGCGAGGATCCGGCCCAGGGCGCTCTCCAGCTCCGGCGGGTCGAATGACTTCGCGCCGCGGAGCGCTTCGAGCGCCTCCCTGAGCAGGAGCAGGGACCCGTCCGTCATCACCTTCCTCCAGGCCTGCTCGTCGGTCTCCGGCTCCTCGAACAGGAACCCGATCAGCGGCCAGACCTCCTCGAGCGTCTGCGCCTTCTCCTGCGCGATCTCGCAGGCGGCGCGCAGGCGCTCATCAGGGTCGCGCCCGAGGTGGCGGGCGACCGCCGCGGTGTACCCGTCGAGGTCCATCTCGCGCATGAACCGCCCGTTCAGCCAGCGGAGCTTCTGCTCGTCGAAGATCGCGCTCGAGCGGCCGACCGCGGCGATGTCGAAGCGCTCGATCAGCTCGTCGGTGCTCATGATGGTCGTGTCGTCCTGGGTGCCCCAGCCGAGCAGCGCCAGGTAGTTGCGGACCGCCGCAGGAAGGTAACCGGCGTCGCGGAGCTCCTGGACGCTGGCGGCGCCATGGCGCTTCGAGAGCTTCTTCCCGTCGGGGCCGTGGAGCAGCGGCAGGTGGGCGAAGCGCGGCGGGGTCTCACCGAGGGCCTTCATCACCATCAGCTGCTTCGGCGTGTTCGAGAGATGGTCGTCGCCACGGATCACCTCGGTGATCCGCATGTCGGCATCGTCCACTGCGACCGCGAAGTTGTAGACGACGGAGCCGTCGCCCCGGGCGACGACGAAGTCGTCCGCGCTGTCGTTGGGGAAGCGGACCTCGCCGCGGATCTCGTCCACCACGACCGTCTCCCCGCCTTCCGGGACGCGCAGCCGGATCGCAGCTTCGGGGTCCTCGCTCGGCGCGCCGCGGTAGCCGCGATTGCCGTGCTCCCTCTTCCAGGCGGTGACGTCCTTGCTGGTCGCAGCGTCCCGATAGGCGGCGCCCGACTCGATCAGCTCGTCGAGGCGCTCGCGGTGGCGCTCTGCCCGCTCGAACTGGCTGAGCGGCCCCTCGTCCCAGTCGAGCTCGAGCCAGTGCAGCGCGTCCAGGATCTGCTCGACGTTCTCCGGGGTGGAGCGCTCGCGGTCTGTGTCCTCGATCCGCAGCACCAGCTCTCCTCCCCGGCCCCGGGCATATAGCCAGTTGTACAGTGCCGTCCTCGCTCCCCCGATGTGAAGGGCGCCCGTCGGTGACGGGGCGAAGCGGACTCGAACGGGGACTGATGGATCTGAGCTCACCATGCTGATCGGCGCCCATGTTTCCACAGGGGGTGGCTTGCCCAGAGCGATCGAGCGCGCCGAGGACCTGCGCTGCGACGCGATCCAGATCTTCAACCAAAGCCCGCGGATGTGGCGGCCGACGCGCTACAGCGACGAGGACTTCGCTCGCTTCCGCGAGGCGATGGCGCGTTCGCGGGTCCAGTCGGTCGTGATCCACATGATCTACCTGATCAACCCGGCGACCAAGGACCGGGGGATGCGCAAGAAGAGCCTCGACTCGCTGACCCACGCCCTGCGGGTCGGCGAGGGCATCGGCGCGCTCGGGGTGGTGGTGCACCCCGGGGCCCTCAAGGACGACACGCGCACGAACGCAAAGAGGCGCGCCGTGAAGCTGATCAAGGAGGCGCTGGCCCGCAGCGAGTCCTGCCCGATCATCTACGAGAACACCGCCGGGTCCGCCCAGCTGCTGGGCCGGGACTTCGACGAGACCGCCGAGCTGATCGAGGCGACCGGCGGCCCCAGGCGGCTCGGACTCTGCATCGACTCCTGCCACCTGCACGCGACCGGCTACGACGTGCGCACCCGCGAGGGGATGAAGGACCTGGTCGACGAGATCGACGCCAAGGTCGGTCTCGAGCAGCTCAAGTGCCTGCACGTCAACGACGCGCGCGACGAGCGGGGCTCCAACCGCGACCGCCATGCCTCGATCGGCGAGGGCGAGATCGGCCGCAAGGGCTTCAGGGCCTTCCTCGGCGAGCCGCGCCTGCAGGACCTTCCCGCCCTGCTCGAGACTCCCGGGCCCGATGGCCATGGTCCCAATCGCGCCGAGATCCAGCTCACCCGCCGGCTCTGGCGGGAAGCCACGCGGAAGCGCTGACAGCGAAGGGAGCAGCGGATGGGCGACGGGTTTCCCGAGTCCCAGGAGAGCTGCGACGCGGTCCTGATGGGCCGCACGACGTTCGAGTCGGCCCTCGGCGCCGATCGACGCGGACACCGCGCTCACGCTCGAGGGCGAGCGCGCCCTCGCGGGCGGCGCGATCGAGATCGTCTACGGCTGCCAGCAGTAGAGGTAGTAGAGCCCGTAGGGGTTGGCCGCGATCTCCCTCGCGTAACGGGTGACCGCGTCGACGTAGAGGCCCGAGTCGTTGTAGGCGCGGAGCGCCGGCCCGTAGC
>DATGDO010000026.1:0-20249 GCA_035310805.1 Solirubrobacterales bacterium | reverse complement strand
GACCCGCGGCAGGGCGCCGACACGATCGTCTGGCTCGCCACGGCCCCCTCCCTGACCCCGGCCAGCGGCGGCTTCTGGCATGACCGGGCGCCGCGTCCGGAGCACCGACTCGCCCGAACGCGCGAGGACGCCGAGGACCGGCTGCGGCTCTGGAGCGAATGCGAGCAGCTCTCCGGGCTGCCGTCGCGCCCGGCGCCCACCGCCTGAACCAACGAGACCAAGGAGAACCATCATGGCCAGCTACACCGGAACTGCCACCGCCGCCCATCCGCAGGATGACGTCTGGTCCTACCTCGCCGACCTGCGCCTGATCCGTGAATGGGATCCGAGCGTCGCCGACGCCCGGCTGGTCAGCGGCGAGCCTGGAAAGGTCGGTTCCCGGTACGAGCTCGACGTGACCTTCCTCGGGCGGACGGTGACCCTCGCCTACGAGACCGTCGTCTCCGAACCGCCCCACCGGATCGTGTTCGCGGCAGAGACCGACGCCCTATCGGTCGTCGACGAGGCGTTGGTCCTCCCTCTTCCGGAGGGAAGCCGGGCGACTTGGAATGCGTCTTTGCACTTGAAGGGTGTTCGGCAGGTTCTGGAACTCCCCCTCAGGGCGGCCTTCGCCAGGCTCGGAGGCAAGGCCGAGCAGGGCCTGCGGGAGCGGCTCAGCGAGCCGATGCTCGCCGCAGCCCCGCCGGGAGCGCATCCATGATCAGGGAGGCCTCAAGGCGGGTCGCAATCGTCGGGGCGGGCGTATCCGGCCTCGTAGCCGCGGCCGAACTCATACGCGCAGGGCATGACGTTCACCTGTTCGAGGCCGGTCCCTACCCCGGAGGGCACACCAACACGATCGACGTCGAGACCCCCGGCGGCCGCTGGCCGGTCGACACCGGGTTCATCGTCTTCAACGACCGCAACTACCCCAACTTCGAGCGGATGATCGACGAGCTCAGGGTCCCCACCCAGGGGACCAAGATGAGCTTCTCGGTCTCCGACGGGCGCGGCGAGTTCGAATGGGCCACGCGCGGGCCGAAGGGCCTGTTCGCGCGTCCGAGCCACTTCGTCGACTGGCGCTTCCACCGGATGCTGCGGGACCTCGCCCGCTTCAATCGCGAGGCGCGGTCTTTGGTGGGCAACGGCACCGACGGGCCCTCGCTGCGCCAGTTCCTCGCGGACGGCGGCTACTCCGAGTACTTCATCGAGCGGCTGCTGGTGCCACAGGCATCGGCGGTCTGGTCGGCCGACCCGGAGCAGCTCTGGACGTTCCCCGCCGGCTTCCTCGCCGCGTTCTTCGAGCAGCACGGCGTCCTCCAGCTACTCGGCCGCCCCTCCTGGCGGACGATCACCGGCGGCTCGCGCCGCTACGTCGAGGCGCTGATCGCTCCCTTCCGCCACCGGGTCCACCTTCGCACGCCCGTGCGAAGGATCGTGCGCGGTGAGGACCACGTCACCCTGCTGCTCGACGACTCCGACCCGGCCTTCGACGAGGTCGTGATCGCTACGCATTCCGATCAGGCCCTGAAGCTGCTGGACCAGCCGCGGCGGGCGGAGCGCGCGGTCCTGGGGGCGATCCCCTACCAGCGCAACGAGGCCGTACTCCACACTGACGCGAGCGTGATGCCACGGCGCCGCTCGGCCTGGGCGAGCTGGAACTACCACTTGACCAGCGAGCCGACCGGCCGCACCACCGTCACCTACGACCTCAACCGGCTGCAGTCGCTCGGCGCCGACCGAGACCTGCTGGTCACCCTGAACCGCACAGAGGCGATCGACCCCGCCCAGGTGGTTCGGGTGATCGACTACGCGCACCCGGTCTTCACCCCCGACGGCGTCGAGGCCCAGGGTCACTGGGCGAGCATCTCGGGCGTCGGCCGGACGCACTACTGCGGCGCGTACTGGCGCTGGGGCTTCCACGAGGACGGCGTCTGGTCGGCGCTGCGCGTCTCGAGGGAGCTCGGCGGCCGCGGGCCGATTGAGCTGCCCGAGGAGGTCGAGGTGCCGGCGGTGCTCGAGCCGCCGGAGCCCGAGCTGGTGGAGGCGGCGTGAGCGCCTCGGCCGTCTACGAGGGCTTCGTCGCCCACCGCCGCCTCGGTCCGGTGCCCCACGGCTTCCGGTACCGCGTCTTCATGCCGTTCTTCGACCTCGACGAGCTGCCGGAGCTGCTCGATCCGATTCCTCTCTGGTCCGCCCGTCGGCCGGCGCCCGCGCGCTTCCGTCGCGACGACTATCTCCATCTCGGCGGGGACTCTCCCGACCTGGCCGAGAGGGCTCGCGACTTGGCGGAGGAGCGCGTCGGGCGCCGGCCTAGCGGACCCGTGAGGCTGCTGGCGAACGCCCGCTACCTGGGTGTCGGCTTCAACCCCGCCTCGTTCTTCTTCCTCTACGGCGAGGATGGCGCGACGGTCGAGGCCGTGATCGCGGAGGTCACCAACACGCCTTGGGGGGAGCGGACCGCGTACGTCCTGGACGGCACCCGCCCCGGGCCCCTCACCGCCGCCTTCGAGAAGGCGATGCACGTCTCGCCGTTCCAGCCCATGGAGCAGAGCTACGAGATCTCCGTGGACGAGCCAGCCGAGCGGCTGCGTGTGGAGATCACCAATCTCGAGGGCGGCAGGCCCGTGTTCTCGGCGGCCATGGATCTGCGCAGCCGCGAGCTCACGCCGCGCCGGATGCTCGGGCTGCTGGTTCGCTATCCGCCGATCACGCTCGCGACCCTGTCGCGGATCTACGCGAACGCGCTCCGGCTACGACTCAAGGGAGCCACGTACCACCCGCACCCGCGTCTCGCGGCAAACTGAGCAGCGATGCTCGGCCGGATCTCCACCCTTGCGGCGGGACGCCGCGCGAAGTGGATCGTCCTCGCCCTCTGGCTGGTGCTCGCCGTCGCGCTTGGACCGCTGCAGCCCAAGCTGCAGGGCGCGACCAAGAACGAGAACTCGGACTTCCTCCCCGCCTCCGCGGACTCGACCCGGGTCGACCAGCTGCTCAAGGACAGGTTCCGAGAGGGCCGGGAGGTGGACGCGCTGGTCGTCTACACGCGCGAGGGAGGGCTGACCACCGCGGACCGGGCCCGGATCCAGCGCGACGCGCGGGACCTCGTCTCGAACGGAGACCTGATCAGGGCCGCGCCTCCGATCACGCCCTTCGGCCAATCCGCCGGAGGCGGCACGCCGGGGAACGGGCTGTCGCTCGTCTCGAGGGATGGAACCACCGCGGTGATGATCGTCCCGACGTTCGCTCAGACCTCGGACGCGATCCAGCACAACGTCGACCGGATTCGCGAGCTCACCCCCTCGCCTGACGCTCCGTCCGGCCAGCTCCGCTCCTACGTCACCGGGCCGGCGGGGTTCACGACTGACGCCATCGGCGCCTTCGAGTCGATCGACACCACGCTGCTGCTCGTCACCGCGACGCTCGTGCTGGTGCTGCTGCTCCTGATCTACCGCTCCCCGGTGGTCGCGCTGGTCCCGCTGCTGGTCGTGGGGGTGGCCTACACGATCGTGGCCGCGGCCGTCTACGGGCTCGTCAAGTCGGGGGCGATCGAGGTCAACGGCCAGACCACGGGCATCCTGATCGTGCTGATGTTCGGGGCCGGCACCGACTACTGCCTGCTGATCGTCTCGCGCTTCAGGGAGGAGCTGCGCCGGACCGAGGACAAGCACGCGGCGATGGCGCAGGCGGCCTCGCGCACCGGCCCGGCGATTCTCTCCGCGGGGGGGACGGTCTTCGCCGCGATGCTCGTCCTCACGCTCGCCGACTTCAAGGCCACCCAGACGATGGGCCCCGTGCTCGCGCTCGGGATCGCCGTCATGCTGGTCGCCGGGCTGACCCTGCTCCCCGCCGTGCTCTCGATCCTGGGCCGGCGCGCGTTCTGGCCGGCCGTCCCCACGATCGGAAGCGAGCAGGGGCGCGCGAGCGGCTGGAGGCGAATCGGTCATCTGGTCCACGACCGACCGCTGCCGATCCTGCTGGTCTGCGTGGTCGTGCTCGCCGTGGGCTCGCTGGGCAACCTCCAGCACCGCGGAATCCTCGATTTCGGCGAGGGCTTCCAGACCAATCCGGACTCGAAGGTCGGCCAGGACCTGATCGACACGAAGCTCTCCGCGGGGCAGGCGGCGGTGACGCAGGTGGTCGTCGACCAGAGTGCCACCGGCGAGGTGGCCCGCGCCCTCACCGCCTCCCCGGACGTCGCGGCCGTCAGGCCGGGTGCGAGCTCCGAGGACGGGCGACTGCGGCTGATCGACGTGACCCTGGCCTCCGACCCGCTCTCGGACACCGCGTCCGACTCGATCCCGCGGCTCCGTGACGCCGCCGGCTCGGCGGCGGGCGGGAAGCTCGCCCTGGTCGGCGGGATCACGGCGGAGAACCACGACACCGACGTCGCCTTCTCGCGGGACTCGCGCCTGATCGTCCCCCTGGTTCTCGGCCTGATCTTCCTGATTCTGGTCGCGCTGCTGCGGGCGGTGGTGGCGCCGCTCTACCTGGTGGCGACCGTGGTGCTCTCCTACGCCTTCGCACTCGGCGCCAGCAAGCTCGCCTTCGCCCAGATCTTCGGCCAGCCCGACAGCGATGCCTCTCTGGCCCTCTTCGCCTTCATCTTCCTGGTCGCGCTGGGCGTCGACTACAACATCTTCCTGATCAGCCGGATCCGCGAGGAATCGGGCGCGCTCGGAGTCAAGGAGGGGGTGATCGCCGGCCTGGAGCACACCGGCGGAGTGATCACCGGGGCTGGTCTGATCCTGGCCGGGACGTTCGCGGCGCTCATGGCCCTCCCGCTCACCGCGCTCTTCCAGCTCGGCTTCACCGTCGCGCTCGGGCTGCTCGTGGACACCTTCATCGTCCGGACCCTGATGGTGCCCTCGATCGCGTTCTCGCTCGGGGAATGGAACTGGTGGCCCAGTAGCGGGGCCTCAGAGAGCCCGCGAGCGAGGCGGCCAGCTCAGCCGGCGCCTCCTCCGGGATGAAGTGACCTGAGGGCAGGAGATCCTGCGCCGGCACGGCGATCCTCGGCATCGTGCTCGCGATCGAGGTGGAACGAGGCCCGGTAGTCCGCACAGATCCTCGATCGAGATCGCCTCGGGGGTGAAGGCGCACGGGTAGACCTCGCGGCCCACGCCACGCCGCTACGGGGGTAGCGTCCCTTCCGGGGCATGGATGGAGATCTGCTCAAGCAGCTCACGATCCCCCTGTTCACGGGGGCGATCGGCTACCTGACCAACTGGACCGGCGTCTGGATGCTCTTCTATCCGGTGCGCTTCGCCGGTTGGCGGCTGCCGGGGCTGAGGCGGCTGGCGCCCCTCCTCCCCCGCCGCATCCAGCAGATCCCCGGCGTGATGCAGGGGGGCGTCGGCTGGCAGGGGATCATTCCCTCGCGTGCCGCGAAGATGGGGTCGATCGCGGTCGACAAGGGAATCGCCAAGCTCGGCAGCCCCGCCGACTTCTACCGCCAGCTCGAGCCCGAGACGATTGCCGAGCACATCCTCGCCACCGCCCGCGACGACATCCGCGAGGTCGTCGACCGGATCATGGAGCGCGAGTACCCCGACACCTGGCGGGGCATGCCGCGTCGCGTGCGGGAGGCGGTCCACGCGCGGGTCCAGCAGCAGCTGCCCGAGATCGTCAGGGCGGTCACCGACGAGATCGGGGCGCACATCGACCAGCTGCTCGACATCAAGCTGATGGTGATCCGCCGGATCGAGGAGAACCCCGAGATGGCGAACCGCATCTACCTGGAGGTCGGCCGCAAGGAGCTCCGCTTCATCATCAACTTCGGCTTCTTCTTCGGCGCCCTGCTCGGCGTGCCGCTCGTCTTCCTGACCAACGCCTATCCACACTGGTGGGTTCTGCCGATCGGCGGCGTGATCATCGGGTACGTCACGAACTGGGTGGCCCTCTGGATGATCTTCGAGCCGGTCGAGCCGCACCGGTTGGGGCCGCTCAAGCTGCACGGCTTGTTCATCAGGCGCCAACCCGAGGTATCCGAGGTCTATGGCGAGATCATCGCGGAGGACATCGTCACGCTCCGGAACATCGGCGACGAGCTCCTGCACGGCCCGCGGGCGGACAGGACGCGCCAGATGATCGAGGACGCGCTGCGCCCGGCCGTCGACCGCGCAGCAGGTCCCGCGCGCCCTGCGGTCCGGGTTGCGCTCGGCTCGACCGAGTACGACACCATCCGGGAGTCGGTGGCGACCGAGGCCGTCGACTACACGATGACCCCGCTCACCGATCCGGAGTTCAACCGCCGCCAGAGCGCCGCCGTCCGCGATCTGATCGCCGATCGCATGCGCCATCTGCCGCACGAGGACTTCTCCGAGCTGCTGCGCTCCGCGATGCGGGAGGACGAGTGGCTGCTGCTGCTCCATGGCGCGGTGCTCGGCTTCCTCGCGGGCTGCATCCACCTGCTGATCTTCGGGGTGTGATGGACGGCGAGAGCGAAGGAACGCGCCGCACATCAGCCTCCCACGAGGACGCGGATGCGACCCTGCGCCGCACCGTGCCGGGCCTGGCGCGGATCGCCGCCGCCGCGTCCTGGCGGAGCGCGCGCTGGACCGTGCGCGCCTCCGCGGAGGCGGGCTCCCGGGTGATCCGCGCCGCCGTCAGCGGGCAGGAGCCGGCAGAGCTCTTTCGCTCGACCGGGGCAGAGATCCGGGAGCGCACCAGGAGGGTCCTGGGGATCCACGACGAGCGCCCGGCCCAGCGAGCGCCGATCACGCCGGAGGCGGCCGAGGCGGAGCGCGAGCAGGCGCGCAAGTCACTGCGCGAGCGGGGCGAGGAGCTGCTCCGGCGCTCGGCCGACGTCAACTTCGACGAGGGCTCGCATCCGGCCTACGCGCGGATCCTCGAGGATCTGGCGCCCGACGAGGCGCGGATCCTGCGGCTGCTGGCGGACCAGGGGCCGCAGCCCTCGGTCGACGTCCGCGCTGGGCTCCTTCCTCTGAAATCGACCTCGGAGCTGGTCGCCGCAGGGCTGAACATGATCGGGACCGAGGCTGGCTGCCGCCACCTGGATGACGTCCCCGCGTACCTCAACAACCTCTTTCGCCTCGGCCTGATCTGGTTCTCCAGGGAGCCGCTGCCCGACCCGCTCCGCTACCAGGTGCTCGAGGCCCAGCCCGAGGTCGCGGAGGCGCTCGGGGCCCCCGGCCATACCCGCACGGTCCGGCGCAGCATCCACCTCACCCCCTTCGGCCGCGACTTCTGCGAGCTCTGCCTACCCGGTCAGGCGAGTGAGCCAGACGCCGGAGAGGACGGGGATCGTCCCGGCTGAGCCGATCCCTCGGACCGAGCCCTCGATGCCGATGCCGGCGAGTGGCCCGCCGACTGTGACGAGCAGCGGATCCGAGGCGGCGGCGCGCAGCCCCGCGGAACCGAGCGGGTCGGCTACCTGGACGGCGCCCTCCTGAAGCAGCCGCAGCCGCTGCGCAGGCTGGCGGGCGACCAGGAAGGTCACCCCGTCGAGCGAGGGACCAAGGCCCAGGGGGCTGCCCCACCAGCCCGCGAAGCGCGAGAGCACGAGGCGCCTCGGGCCCGCAGGCCCGGGCTGGAACGCGCCGGTCCCCGAGCCGGCGGCGCCCGGAAGGAATCGGGCTTCCTGGCCCGTCTGTGGGTCGAGCGCGTGCGGGGAGACGATCGCGAGCCTGGGCGAGGACAGCCGCCTGACCATGTCCGGCACCGGCTTGTCGAGCAGGAAGCGAACCTCGTCCGGACGCGGAGCGTCCACGGCGAACAGGTGGGGCAGGAAGCTGCGGCCGCGTGGATCGCTCTGCCAGCGCCGCGAGTTGGCGAGAACCGCCGCCGCGTTGAACGGCGTCCCGTCCTGGAAGCGGACACCCGGACGGAGCGTGATCACCCAGGTCGTCCGGTCACGCGAGGGTCGCGCGGTCAGCGCCAGGCCCACCTGCGGGGCCGCCGGCCGATACGGCTCGACCAGGCGCTCGATCAGCGGCTCGTAGACCTGCCGAGTGACCGTGAGCGAGGCGCGGTCCCGGCTGGCCAGTGGATCAAGCGTCGCCGGCAGGCTCGGCAAGGCGTAGTCGAGGGTGCCACCCCCTCCGGCTCGCGGAAGCGCGGAGGCGACCCGGGCGCCATCATCTCCCGCGCCGCCGCAGCCGCCCAGGCCAAGCAGGGCGATCAGCGCGAGCGTGGCGGCGCGCTGCCGCAAGATCAGACGCCTAGATCTTGAGGATGACGATCGCGTTCAGCGCCCAGAGGACCCCGAAGAAGATGGTCCATCGGGTCAGGTTCCGCTCAACCAGCGAGCCGCCTCCGAAGGAGCTGCCGCCTCCCCCGATGCCGAAGGCACCTGAGAGGCCGGCGTCCTTGCCGGAGTGCAGGAGCACCAGGAAGATCAGGATCACCGACATGATCACCTCGACCACGCTGAGCACGGTTGCCATGGCCGGGAGTGTAGATCAGGCTCGGTCCGGGCCGCGAAGCCGGTCGAGGCGCTTCAGGATGTCGACCGCCTCGCCGCGCAACTCGCGGTCGAGGCGCTTGAAGTCCTCCTCGGTGAGCTTGCCGGCGGCCCTGTCAGCCTCGGCGTCGCGGATCTGTCTGTACTTCGCCTCCTTACGGGCCTCGAGGTCGGCGAGCTCGGCCGCGGTCCGGTCCTCGCCGCCCGTGGAGGGGCGGTTGCGCAGTGGCGCGGTCACGAACCAGGCGACCAGCACGACGATTGCGACTGCGAGCAGGAACTCCATGGGCTGAGGCTAGGCGCGTTGGTGCGAGGGTGCTCTGAGGCGAAGCCGAGGAGCAGCCCGTTAAGTGATGGGCGGGTTGGCCGTCCCCAGCTCCTTGCCCAACCTCGCTCGATAGGCGGCCTCCAGGCGGCGGCGAGATTCGAGCGCCGGCCAGCCCGCCATCACCGCGCCGGCGATCGCCAGCAGCCCGCCGGGGACCCAGATCCAGAGCACCAGCGGGTTGACGATCACGCGGAACGTTGCCGGGGGCGGGCTCTGGGCGTAGTGCTGGGCGAGCACCTCGATGGCGATCCCCTGGGCTACCGGGCCGACCTTGGCGAGCTGCCGGTTGCCGCGGATGATCGCGGGGTTGAGCACCGCGAGGTCGGGCTGGAACGCGGTCCAGAGGTCCCCGCCGGCCCCGGTCTTCAGGCCAACCTCGCTGGTCGACTCGCCCATGAAGTAGCGGCCGATCGGCCCCGCCGTCGGGTCCTGCGCCGGGTAGTAGTTGCGCGCCGGATTGAGGGTCGCGAAGTGCTTGCCGTCGCGCGTCACGTCCAGCTGCGCCGCAAACGCGATGCGCTCGCTCCTCGGATCCGCGCTCAGCTTCCGGTAGTCGATCGTGTAGTCGCCGACCTTGGCCGACTGCCCGACCCGGAGGCGCAGGTCACGGTTGGTCTGGAAGCTCGAGGAGGCCGCGATGCCGATCAGCGTGAAGGCGATCCCCGCGTGGACGAGGTAGCCGCCATAGCGGCGGCGGTTGCGGGCGACGCCCCTCGCCAGCGCGAGCGGGAACGTCTCACCGGTGAGCGCGCGGCGGCTGGCCCCGGCACGCCAGAACTCGCCGGCCAGGGCCACCAGGGTGAAGGCGGCGAAGGCGAAGACCAGCAGTGCCCAGAGGTGGCTGCGGGCATCGCTCACGGCCAGGAGCACCACGATCGTCGCCACGGTCGCGATCACCGGCCAGAGCAGCAGGCGCCGCGCGGCTGCCGTGCTCAGACGGCCCCAGGCGAAGAGCGGCCCGATCCCCGTGAAGAGAACCAGCAGGACGCCGATCGGGGCCACGTAGCGGTCGAACCAGGGGGCGGCGAGCGAATGCCGGTCACCCGTGAAGAACTCGGAGATCAGCGGGAAGAAGGTCCCCCAGAAGATCACCAGCGCCAGCCCGACGAGCAGCAGGTTGTTGACCAGGAAGATGGACTCGCGGGAGAGCAGCGAGTCGATCCGGCGCTCCGGCTTGAGCTGGTCGAGACGCGTGACGATCAGGCTCGTCGAGCCGATCGCCGCCACCCCGATCAGCGCCAGCAGCGGCCCGCCGACGGTGGAGGCACCGAAGGCGTGGATCGACTGAAGGACGCCCGAGCGCACCAGGAAGGTTCCCAGCAGGCAGAGGCAGAAGGTCGCCGAGATCAGGCTGACGTTCCAGACCTTCAGCATCCCGCGCTTCTCCTGGACCATCACCGAGTGCAGGAACCCGGTGCCGACCAGCCAGGGCATCAGCGCTGCGTTCTCCACCGGGTCCCAGCCCCAGTAGCCGCCCCAGCCGAGCTCCTCGTAGGACCAGCGGGAGCCGAGCAGCAGCCCGATGCCGAGGAAGGTCCAGGCCACGAGGGCGAAGTTGCGGGTCGTGCGGATCCAGCTCGCGTCCAGCCTGCGGCTGATCAGCGCCCCGATGCAGAAGGCGAACGGGATCGACCAGAGCACGTAGCCGGAGTAGAGCATCGGCGGGTGAATCGCCATGTAGGGGTTGCGCAGCAGCGGCGTCAGCCCGGCCCCCTCCGCCGGGGCGGGATCGAGGTGGGCGAACGGCTGGGCCTTGAAGATCATCAGGCCGGTGAAGAAGGCACCGAGCCCGGCCAGGACCGCGGTCGCCCAGGGCACGATCTCGCGGTGGCGTCGGCGGGTGATGTAGAGCACCCCGCTCGAGGCCAGCGAGAGGACCCAGGCCCAGAGCAGCAGCGAGCCCTCCTGGCTCGACCACATCGCGGTCAGCTTGTAGAAGGCCGGTGTGGTCGTCGAGGAGTGATCGGCGACCAGGGCGAAGTGGAAGTCGTCGCGCGCGAAGGCAACCTCGAGCAGCAGCACCGCGGTGGTGAGCAGCGCGGCGACGGCGTACACCGACCGCCGGGAGGACTCCACCCAGCGCCGGTCGCCCGTCCGGGCCCCGTAGATGGCGGACCCCGCCGCGTAGAGCGCGCAGAGCAGGGCCGCGGCGAGCAGTGCGGAGCCGAGGATGGTCAGCTGGACTGCCCCGCCGTCGTGGTCGTGAACTTGGACGGGCACTTCGTGATCAAGCTGTCCCGCTGCCCGACGAAGGTCCCGTCCTGGAGCTTGCCCGTGACGATCACCTCACGGCCGTCCCGGAACGGGTCCGGAACCGTTCCGGAGTAGCTGACCGGGATCGGGTGCGATCCGTCGCGATCGGAGATGCGGAAATCGAGCTGGTCGCCGGAGTGCTTGATCGAGCCCGGCACCACCTTCCCGGTCAGCTCGTAGGTGCCGTTCGGATCGGCCTGGAGCAGCTGCGAGGGCTGCTTGGCCTCGGTCGAGGCCGAGAACGACGTGTAGACGAGCCCGGCGGCCAGCAGCACGGCCGCCGAGAGGGCCACGATCAAGCGGATCTTGCGCTTTCGAGATGGGTCCACGGGCGACCGCGCATTATCGCAATCGTCCGTCAAGGCCCGACGCTCCGGTGGTCTGCGGCCGCCGGCCGCGCGGACAATTCGGATTGCCAGAATCCAGCGGATGGCCGAGGGGCGAGTACTCCTGATCACGGGAGCGTCGAGCGGGATCGGCGCGTGCACGGCGCGGCGAGCCGCCGAGGCGGGCTACCGGCTCGTGCTCGGCGCCCGCCGCGAGGACAGGATCTCCGAGCTTGCCGACGAGCTGGGCGGCGCAGACCGGGCGATCGCCGTGCGCTGCGACGTCACCGGGTGGGACGAGGTGCAGCGGATCGCCGCGGCGGCGACCGAGAGCTTCGGGCGCCTCGACGCGGTCTTCGCCAACGCCGGCTTCGGCGCGAAGCGAGGCTTCCTCGAGGAGTCACCGGAGCACTGGCGCTCGATGGTGCTCACGAACGTGCTCGGCGTGGCGCTGACGATTCGAGCGACGCTCCCCACCCTGCTCGAGTCCGGCGCCGGGCACTACGTGATCACCAGCTCGGCAGCCGGGCGTCGGCCTCTGCCCGGGTCGCTCTACTCGGCGACGAAGTTTGCCGTCGGCGCGATCGGCGAGTCCCTGCGCCAGGAGCTGCGCCAGATGCACGAGAACCACGGGATCAGGGTGACGCTGATCGAGCCCGGCATGACCGACACCGAGTTCTTCGACCAGCGGCCCGAACGGGCGCTCGCGGACGACGACATCGCCAGGGCGGTGCTCTGGGCGATGGAGCAGCCCGAGGGCGTCGACGTCAACGAGGTCCTGATTCGGCCGAGCGGCCAGGCGAACTAGCGGCGACTCGGACACTACGATCGCGGCGTCTTGGCCATGCCGGAACCAGTCGTGATCCTCTGCGGAGGACGGGGCACGCGCCTGCGCGAGCAGACCGAGTCGATCCCGAAGGCGCTCGTGGAGATCGGGGGCCGGCCCATCCTCTGGCACGTGATCTCGATCTACAGCTGTCAGGGGTTCTCTCGGTTCCTCCTGCTCACCGGGTACAAGGGGGAGCAGATCGCAGCGTGGGTGCGCGGGACCCCGTGGCCGGGCGGCGTCACCGTGGACTGCCTCGACACCGGCCTCGAGACGCCGACCGGGGGCCGGATCAAGCTGGCCGAGGACCGCATCGGCGCCGGTTCGTTCTGCGCGACCTACGCTGACGGCGTCGCCGACATCGACCTGCCGGCGCTGGTCGAATTCCACCGTCGGGGCACCTCGCTCGCCACGATGACCGTCGTCCGGCCCGCGCTGCAGTTCGGCGTCGCTGACCTCGACGAGACCGGCGTGGTCCGCGCATTCCATGAGAAGCCCCGGCTGAACAGCTGGATCAACGGCGGGTTCTTCTGCTTCGAGCCCGGAGTTCTCGACTACCTGCGAGAGGACAGTGTGCTCGAGCGCGACCCGCTCGAGCGGCTGGCGGCGGACGGTGAGCTTCGCGCCTTCCGGCACGCCGGGTTCTGGGATTGCATGGACACCTACAAGGACGCGATCCTGCTGAACGACCTCTGGGCCTCGGGCGACCCGCCCTGGCGGGTCTGGACTCGGAAATCTGCGGTATGAGGGCGCTGGTCACAGGGGCGCGTGGATTCGCCGCCTCCTGGCTGGCAAAGGCCCTGCTCGAGTCGGGCTCGGAAGTGACGTCCCTCGATCGGCCGGGAGGGTCGCCAACCGGTCTCGAGCTGCACGGGATCGCGGGCGACGTCAACGATGCGGTCGGAGATCTCGGCGACTACCCCCTGGTTCTCGACCTGCTCCGTGAGAACCGGATCGATTCGGTCTTTCACCTCGCCGCTCAGGCGATCGTCGGCGATGCGAACGCCTCCCCCGTCCCGACCTTCGAAACCAACATCGCGGGAACCTGGGTGATCCTCGAGGCCTGCCGCGAGGTCGGGATCGAATGCATCGTCGTCGCCTCCTCGGACAAGGCATATGGCCCGCATCAGGATTTGCCGTACACGGAGGACTCCCCGCTCCAACCCGTGTTCCCCTACGACGTCTCCAAGGCCGCCGCGGACCTGGTCGCCCGCAGCTACTGGCACACCTACGGCCTCCCGGTCGCGGTCACGCGCATGGCGAACATCTACGGCGGCGGGGACCGCAACTTCTCGCGGCTGATCCCCGAGACGGTGACGGCCGTGCTCGCCGGTAGGCGGCCCGTGATCCGCTCGGACGGCTCACCGGAGCGAGACTTCCTCTACGTCGAGGATGCTGTCGCCGCCTACCTCGCGATCGCCGAGGCGCTCGCCGCCGGCCGCGGCGCCGGCGAGGCGTTCAACGCCGGCTGGGGGCGCCCCCACGCAGTCCGCGAGGTCATCAATCTGATCTGCGAGTTGGGACCAGGCGATGTCGAGCCCGACTACCAGGGCACCGGGAACCCGAGCGGGGAGATCGAGCGCCAGTACCTCGACTCCGCAAAGGTCCGCGAGCAGACCGGCTGGGAGCCGGAGGTGGACCTCCGCGAGGGGATCGCGCGGACACTCGAGTGGTATGCCGCCCACCGGGAGATCAGGCCCGTCGGGGTGGGAAGCTGAGCTCTCCCGGACTAGGCCTCCGCCTCGGTGGGCGACCGGTGCCTCGTCGCGCGCGCGGCGGCGAACTCGACGATCCTCCCCACGGGCCGGAACGGGATCACCGTCCTGGCGACGCTGCCGGCGAGCTCGATGTGCCCGAGCTTGTCGAGAAGCTGACGCAGCTCGTCGGTTTCGCGGTCGGTGAGCCTCGACGGCCTGCCCCGCGACTTACGCACCAGGGCGAAGAACCTGGCGCGCTCTTCCGGCTCGAGCCGCCGCCAGTGGCGGCGAGTCGTGATCGCCACCTCGGCTGCGGCGATCACCCAGAGTCGCTCGGCGAGCCAGCGGCTTCGCCGTAGCGCCCGGGTTCCGATTCCTGCGATCAAGCCCACCTGCCGCTCCATACCCGCTTCGTGCGCCCCCGACCCATCGAAAGCGAGGAAAGCGACGGATGGGCATTCGAGCGGTGCTCGGCACTCCTCGCGCTGCCCCGAATCGCGTCCGAGATGCGACGGCTCGCAATGCCGCTCCGGACAGAGCGGATGATGTGTTGAACCCCCTCATCCCCCATCCCCACAGGCGCCTCGCGGGAGTGGCTGCTACCAGTTCCGCCCTGGCAAACAGGGCGCCTATAGCCAACCCGAGCAGCATCCTCGGAGGGATGGCCAGGAGGACGGAGACCCACGACTAGTGCGCCCGAATCCTGTCGTTCTCGTGGAGGAAGCGAACTACCTCCTCCACCAGCGATCGGGTCCGCCGTTCTTGCTGCTGCAGGCCCAGTGGCGTGCTGCCCCGCATTGCGACGGAAGGCGCAAGGCCGTAGACGCGCAGGCGGGTGCGCTTTCGCAACCTTCCCTGCACGATCTGGATGGCCGCCCCAACTTCGGCGGACTGCTCGACCATCACATCCCACACCTGGAATCTGCCGCTCTTGTGAACCTCGTAGCGGTCGCCGAGCCCAGCCTGCACGATCTCGAGTAATTCGTCCACGCCGAAGTTCGGCCGGTAGCCAAGCTCGACGTGTACGCGCAGCGGCATCGCCGAGACCCGACCATAGTGACTCCGCTGACGGGCGTGCTCTCATGCGCTTCTTCGGGCCGCCAGAGGCCGCCCTGGACGGCAGGGTCGCGGAGGCGCCCCGGCTGGTCCGGGCTAATCCGTTCAGATCAGACGGCGAGCTTCTCAGCCTTCTTGATGCACTTCTTGCGCTTGCTGGCCTTCGCCTTGCCGGGGAACGCCTTCTTGCACTTCTTGATCACTGCGGCCGGCTGGCCGGCGGCGGGGACTGGGCGGCAGGAGGAGGTGTCGGGTCCTGGGTCTCGTCACCGAGGCCGTCGTTGTCACAAGCGGATGACGGGACTCGAACCCGCTACCTCCAGCTTGGGAAGCTGGCGCTCTACCAGGTGAGCTACATCCGCGCTCGGCCCATTCTAGGTCGCCCGAGGCGCCTCACTAGCCTTCCCCGGGTGAGCGCGAAGCCCTTCATCGTCGTGATCGCCGTCCTCGCAGTGATCGGGCTGCTCGGGTTCGGGCTGCTCAGCAAGGGCGAGTCGTCACTGGCGGTCGGCGACACCGCGCCGGACAAGCGGCTGGAGAGGCTCGGCCCTCCCGGCACCGGGCAGATCGCCGACTACCGCGGCAGGTGGGTCCTGGTCAACTTCTGGGCCTCCTGGTGCGAGCCGTGCCGCGCCGAGGCACCGGTCCTGCAGGACTTCCAGAACCGGCACAGCGCGAGCGGCTTCACCGTGCTCGGCATCAACCTCTTCGACTCGACCCATGACGCGCTCGATTTCACGCACCGCTACGGGCTCACCTATCCGCAGCTCCGAGAGGCCGGTGGCGACGATCGCAAGGAGGCCTATGGGATGACGGGCTTCCCGGAATCTTTCCTGGTGGATCCGCAGGGCCAGATCGCCCTGATCAGGCGCGGTCCGATCGACCAGAGCTACCTGGACCAGATGGTCGCGCCGCTGATCCGGGCGAAGTCATGAAGCGCCGGGTCCTGAGGACGCTGGCGCTGCTCGCCGCCTTGGCGGCCCTCGGGGCTCTCGCCCAGCCGGCGCCCGCGCAGACGGCGCGAGCCAGCCTGCCGGACATCGAGGACGAGGTGATGTGCACGATCTGCGGGACGCTGCTCGAGGAGTCGCAATCCCCGCAGGCCGACCGGGAGCGGGCGCTGATCCGCCGGCTGATCGCCGAGGGTGAGACCAAGGACCAGATCAAGGATGCGCTGGTGACTCAGTACGGCCCGCGCGTACTCGCAACCCCGAGCGGCCACGGCTTCGACCTGACCGCCTGGATCGTGCCGGGCCTGGTGATCGCCCTGGCGATCGCCGGCCTCCTCGTGGGCGCCTACCGGCTCACCCGCCGCCGCGGCCGCCCCGAGCCCCCGCCCCCTGCGCCGCTCGACCCCGGGGACGAAGCACGACTTGACCGGGATCTCTCCTCCTACGACCTCTGACCTCGGCGGGCTCCCCTTCGCTCCGGAAGCAAGATGACGCTTTACATCCGCTCCGGCGCCGAGATGCCCAACAGCCCGAGGGTTCGGGCGATCGTGCGCTTGGTGAGCAGGCAGAGCCCGAGCCGCGACTGCTCGACTCCCGTGCCCTCGGCTCCGACCACCTGACAGTCCCGGTAGAAGGCATGGAAGTCCCGCGCCACCTCCGTCGAGTAGGCGCAGAGGCGATGCGGAGCGCGGCGCTCGGCGGTCTCCACCACCTCGTCCGGCAGTTCGCAGAGCCGCTTGATCAGGGCGCGCTCGGACGCCTCCACGGGCAGCTCGGCGGCGTCGAAGTCCGCAGCGGCCGCCCGCTCCTCCGCCCCCTGCCCCGCCTTTCGCAGGATGCTGGCGATCCGGGCGTGGGCGTACTGCACGTAATAGACCGGGTTCTCGTTCGAGGTCTTGCGGGCCAGCTCCAGATCCAGGTCCACCGTGGTGTCGTGGCTGCGTTGCAGCATGAAGAACCGCCCGGCGTCAGCGCCGATGTCGTCGATCAGCTCGTCGAGGGTGACGAACTCCCCGCGCCGCTTCGACATCTGGGCGCGCTCACCGCCCTCGACGACGTGGACGAGCTGCATGATCGCCACCTCGAGCGCGTCCGGGTCGTAGCCGAGCGCCGCCAGGCCCGCCCGAAGGCGCTCGACGTAGCCATGATGATCCGCTCCCAGCACGTCGATCAGCCTGTCGCTGCCGCGGTCGAGCTTGTCGCGGTGATAGGCGATGTCCGAGAGGAAGTAGGTGGGCTGCCCCTCCGAGCGGATCAGGACGCGGTCCTTGTCGTCTCCAAAGCTCGTCGTCCGCAGCCAGGTCGCGCCCTCGCTCTCGTAGACGTGGCCCGCCTCGCGCGCTTCGCCCAGCGCGCGCTCGACCGCCCCGGAGGCGTGCATGGTGCGCTCGGAGGACCAGGTGTCGAAGACGACGCGGTAGCGGTGGAGCGTCTCCTCGGCCGCGGCGAGCATCAGGGCGACACCGCGGCGGGCGACCGCGTCGAGGTCGGCCGCGTCGACCCCCTCCTGCTCCAGGCTGTCGCCGATCTCGGCGACGTAGTCGCCCTCGTAGCCGCCCTCCGGGATCGGCTCGCCCTTCATGCGCGCCGCGATCGAGGCCGCGAAGCGGTCGATCTGGCCGCCGCGGTCGTTTACGTAGTACTCGCGGATCACCGGATGCCCGACGAACTCGAGCACGCGCGCGACCGAGTCGCCGAGCGCCGCGCCCCGGCCGCCCGCCGCCGTCAGCGGGCCAGTCGGGTTGGCCGAGACGAACTCGACGTTGACCCTCTCCCGGGTCGCGCCCCCGGGGGCGGCCGGCCTGCCGAGGCCCTCTCCCTGTGAGGCGAGCTCGGCCGCCGCGCGGCGGTACCAGGCGTCCGACAGGAACAGGTTGAGAAAGCCAGGGCCCGCAACCTCGATCTTCTCCAGGCTCCCCCCAAGGTTGCGATCGAGCTCCTCCGCCAGCTTCTCCGCAGCGCCGCGGGGCTGCTCCCCGAGCGCGGGTGCGAGCAGCATGGCGGCATTGGTCGAGTAGTCGCCGAACTCAGGCTTCGGCGGGCGCTCCAGGGTCGGCTGGGAGCGGCCCGCTTCGGCGCCGTCGCGCAGGCTCGAGGTCGCTGCCTCGACGGCGGAGCGGAGCTCTGCGACCGGATCTCCCATGGATTGGAGCCTACGGATACCGCTAGAGGTGGTACGGCTCGCCGGCCAGGATCTTGGCGGCGCGGAAGAGCTGCTCCAGGAGGACGACGCGGGCAAGCTGGTGGGCCATCGTCTGCGGCCCGAGCGAGATGCGCTCGACGGCGAGGCCCATCGTGCGCGCCGAGAGCCCCTCGGGGCCGCCGATCAGGAAGCAGAGCTCCTGGGCGTCGATCCTGCGCTCCGAGAGCCAGCTCGCCCAGGCCATCGAGCTGAGCGCCTCGCCGCCGCGATCCAGGGCGATCACGTGGGCGCGCTGCGGGACCCGCCCCTCGACGTTGACCTCGTCCCGCACCTCGATCACCTCCACCGGCTGGTGGCGTTGGAGCATCTTGCGGTAGTGCGCGTCGGCCTCCACGAACGGCGCCTTGATCTTGCCGACAACGACCAGCGTGACGTTCACGGACGCTTGCCCTGCTCCCAGGCGAGCGCGGCGCCGATCCGGTCGACCGCGGGGGGATGGGTGCCGAAGAGGAAGGTGAAGACGCCCGGCGGGTCGGGATCCGAGAGGTTGCGATCGGCGAGCTGCTGCTGCAGCTCGATCATGCCGCTCGGATCGTTCGTGAGCTGCAGGGAAAAGGTGTCCGCGCGGGCCTCCACCGCGCGCGAGAGCTGGTTTCCCGCGATCCCGATCACGAATGAGGTGAGCGCGATCGCGAGCGCAAAGGCCGGCAGGTAGGCGGGCTGCCCCGGCTCGGCGCCGCGCCGGCGGGCGATCGCTGCCGCCATGCCCGAGGCGAAGATCAGCGCGAGCGGCGTCACGATCGCGACGAACAAGAGACCGCGCTGGATGTCGTTGCCGTGCACGTGCCCAAGCTCGTGTGCGACAACCGAGCTGCGCTCGCCGCGGTTGAGGTCGTTGAGCAGGGTGTCGTAGAGGACGACCCGCTTCGAGGAGCCGATCCCGTTGACGTACGCGTTGATCGCCGTCGTTCTCCTGCTGGCGTCCACGCGGTAGACCTGGCCGACGTCCACCCCGGCCTTCCTGGCGAGCGCCAGCACGTCGCTGCGGGCCTGTCCGGGCGGGAGCCTCTCGAACTTGTTGAACAGGGGCGCGAGCACCACCGGCGCGAGCCAGGTGAGGATCCCGGCCGCGATCACGACGGCGACGCTGCCCGGGATCCACCAGCGCCCGCCGAAGCGCCGCATCAGGCCGAGCGCGAAGCTCCCGACGAGCCCGGCGAGGATCGCGCCTATGGCCGTCGCCTTCGTCCAGTCCCCGAACCAGCCTCCGAGAGACTGGGTGGAGAGCCCGGCGTCGACCGATCGCTCGTGCGCGGCGATGCCGAACGGCACGGTGACCACGGCGACCACGACCGACAGGCCGGCTGCGGCGGCAGCGCCTCCGAGAACAGGCCGCGCGGCAAGGCGATCGAGCGTCCTGCGTGTGACAGCCGGGCGCCCCGTAGCCAGCAGGACGAGCACCGCTCCCTCGGCGACGAGGCTCCCCACCAGGATCAGGCGCTGCCCGGAGGCGTAGTCGCGCGCCTTGGTCAACTCCTCGTGGGAGAAGTAGGCGTTCTCGTCCGCGTGAACGGGATGCTCGATGTCGCGCGGGCGCAGCAGCCAGGCAGCGGCCTCGGCGACGACCACCGCCGCGACCGCGGTGGCGCCCAGCCGCACCCATCTGGACGATGATCGGGCGGTCACCGCCTTACGATAAACGGCTGCCTTGGGGGCCCCCGGGGCGCCGAACCCAGGCCAATCCCGATGCGAGTCGCCGTTCTCACCGACATCCACAGCAATCTGCCCGCGCTCGAGTCCACTCTCTCGGCCATCGAGGAGGCCGGGGTTGAGCAGCGCTGGTGCCTGGGCGACGTGGTCGGCTACGGGGCCCAGCCAGACCAGTGCGCCAAGCTCGTCTCAGAGCGTTGCGATCTCAGCCTGGTCGGAAACCACGACTTGGCCGTGACCGGCGAGATCAGCACCGAGGTCTTCTCCGCCTCCGCGGCGGCGGCCGTCGAGTGGACCCGCGCCAACTCGGCCGAGTCGACGATCGAGTATCTGAAGACGCTCAAGCCCCAGAACACCGAGCACGAGGTGGGGCTCTACCACGCCTCCCCGAGGGATCCCGTCTGGGAGTACGTGCTCGCGGTGGATCAAGCCCGAGAGTGCATGGAGCAGCAGGCGGCCCGGGTCAGCTTGATCGGGCATTCGCACGTCGCCCTCTGGTTCTCCGACGGCGAGGGGCTGCCCGGGGCGGACGGCGGCGCGCAGGCGGAGGACGGCA
>DATGDO010000025.1:0-3575 GCA_035310805.1 Solirubrobacterales bacterium | reverse complement strand
CAGCGCCTGATCCGGGAGCTCACGCAGAGGATCGAGGCGCCGTTGGTGATCGACGCGGACGGTCTCAATGCGTACAGCGGCCGGATCGAGAGGCTCGCCGAGCGCAAGGCGCCGCTTGTGCTCACGCCGCACGCGGGCGAGATGGGCCGGCTCCTCGACCGTGACTCGGACGCGATCGAGGCGAAGCGGGCCGAGAGCGCCCGGGAGGCCGCCGAGCGAAGCGGTGGGATCGTCCTCCTCAAGGGGGACGACTCGATCGTCACGGACGGCGAGCGGCTGGCCGTCAACCGGATCTCCAGCCCCCAGCTCGCGACGGCGGGCACCGGCGACGTGCTCTCCGGGATGATCGGCGCCCTGATCGCGCGCGGCATGGAGCCTTTCGCGGCCACCTGCGCCGCCGTGGTCGCGCATGCGCGAGCGGGACGGGCGGCGGGCGACCGGGTCGGGCACGATTCTGTGATCGCCGGCGACGTCGTCGACTCGATCCCGGCTGGGCTGTCGCCCTGAGCCCCCCCGCGCGGACAGGCCGGGCGCTCGCGACGATCGACGCCGGGGCCGTGGAGCGGAACTGCAGCGTCCTCAAGGACCGCGTCGGGAAGGAAACTGAGCTCTGCGCCGTGGTGAAGGCGAACGGGTACGGCCACGGCGCAGCGGCCTGCGCGGCGGCGGCGCTCCGCGGCGGAGCGACCCGCCTCGCGGTCGCAGCGGCGACCGAGGCCGAGGACCTCCGCCTGCACTTTCCGGAGGTCCCGATCCTGGTGATGGGGGCCCTGACCGTCGACGAGCTGCGGACCGCGCTGCTGGCCCACGCGGACGTCGCGGTCTGGCGCGAGGGCTTCATGCAGGTCTGCTCACGCCTCGCCGCCGAGATCGGCCGGATGGCGAGGATCCATCTCAAGCTCGACAGCGGGATGGGGAGACTCGGCGAGCGGGACCCCGCCACCCTGATCGCACTCGCCAGGGCCTGCGAGGCCGACCAGCGCCTCGAACTCGCCGGGGTCTGGACGCACTTCGCCACGGCCGACGAGCCGGCCGACGACTTCATGGCCGACCAGTTGGCGGCCTTCGTCCCGGTGGCCGATGCGGTGCGAGAGATTCGATCCGGCTGCACGGTCCACGCCGCCAACAGCGCCGCGACCCTGCGCGATCCGGCGACCCATTTCGACATGGTGCGCTGCGGGATCGCGATCTACGGGCTCGATCCCTTCCACCGGGATCCGGCCGCGCACGGCCTGGAGCCGGCGCTCGAGCTGCACTCCTACGTCGCCGACGTGAAGCGCTTCGAGCGGGGGGCGAGCGCCGGCTACGGCAGAACCTGGCGGGCGCCTGGGGACACCTGGGTCGGCGTGCTCCCGATCGGCTACGGGGACGGGGTGAGGCGGGGGCTCTCCAACAGCGGCGAGGTGCTCGTCCGCGGCCGGCGTCACCCGCTGGTCGGCACCGTCTCCATGGACAACGTCACCGTCGACCTCGGCCCGGAGACGGACGTCGAGCCGGGATCCCCGGCGGTGCTGATCGGAGCTCAGGGCGGAGACCGGATTCTCGCGGAGCAGGTCGCGGCCCACCTCCACACGATCAACTACGAGATCACCTGCGGGATCTCGGGCCGGGTGCCGCGGGAGGTTCTCGAGTGAGCTCGTCCATCGAGGAGGCGCTCGCCTCCGCTGCCTCGATCTCCGCGGTCCGCACGGCGCTGGAGTCCGAGGCGGAGTCGACCTGGATCGTGGGCGGGGCGATCCGCGACGCCCTGCTCGGCGAGCCCGTGGAGGACGCCGACCTGGCGGTCGAACCCGGCCGCGAGGAGCCAGCCGCCCGGGCAATCGCCAAGGTGGCGGGCGGGTCGGCATTCCCTCTGTCGGAGGAGCACGCCACCTGGCGCGCCGTGGCGCCGACGAACGGCTGGCACGTTGACGTCGCCGCCCTGCGGGCGGAGACGATCGAGGCCGACCTCAGGGCCCGCGACTTCACGGTGAACGCGATCGCGATGCCGCTGCGGGGAGGGGATCCGATCGACCCGACCGGCGGGATGGCCGATGCCGAGGCGCGCCTTCTCCGCGTCGCCTCCGAGGCGGCCTTCGAGGACGACCCCATTCGGCTCCTGCGCGCCTGCCGGCTGGCCGCACGGCACGGCCTGGCGATCGACGCCGGGACGATCGAGCTCGCCAGAAGCCGCGCCTCCCACTCGGGGGACCCGGCCGGCGAGCGGCAGTTCGCGGAGCTCCGCGGGATAGTCGCGGGGCGGGATCCGCTCCGCGGCCTGCGGCTGATGGACGACCTCGCGCTCACGCGGGTCATCCTCCCCGAGCTCGAGGCGCTCCGCGGTGTCGTCCAGAACCCGAATCACCACCTCGACGTTCTCGGGCACACCCTTGCCGTGCTGGAGGAATGGCTGGGGATCGAGACGGACGTCCGCGCTTTCGCCGGGGAGCTGTCGGCGGAGGTCGAGGCGTTCCTCGCCGAGCCACTCGCCGATCAGCTCACCCGGGCCGGGGCGCTTCGCTTCGGCGCCCTGTTCCACGACCTGGGGAAACCGGAGACGCGCTCCGAGGGATCCGGCTGGGTCACCTTCATCGGTCACGACGAGGTGGGCGCCGAGATCACCGCCGCGATCTGCCACCGATTGCGCACGAGCCGCCGCCTCAGCGCCCAGCTGCAGGGACTCGCGCTCCATCACCTGCGACTCGGCTTCCTGATCCACCAGCGGCCGCTTTCCCGCCGCGCCGTCTACGACTACCTGGTCGCCACCGAGCCGGTGGCCGCCGACGTCACCTTGCTGAGCGTCGCCGACCGGCTCGCCGCACGCGGAGAGGGGCCCTTGGCGAGCCCCGAGATGGTCGAGGCGCATCTGGACCTCGCCCGGGAGATGCTGCGGGAGGCTCTGGTCTGGCACCGCGAGGGTCCGCCGCGCGCACCGGTAACCGGAGACGATCTGGCGGCGGAGCTGGGAATGACGCCGGGGCCCGAGCTGGGCAGGCTGCTGTCGGAGCTTCGTGCCGCGGCCTTCACGGGCGAGATCAGCGGCCGAGCCGAGGCGCTCGAGCGTGCCAGACAGCTGCGCTAGCCCGTTGTCCAGATCTGACGAGACGCCTCCTATCCCGTCCACGGCGGGCCGATCGGACCAGCCAGGTCCGCACGAAGGTCGATCAGACCCTGCGCACAAACGTGATCGGGGCAAGAGGAACGTCCTCATGGTCGGTCGATAGCCTGCCGCCGTGAATGGCCGAGCCTGATTGCCTCTTCTGCGGCATCGTCGCCGGGTCGGTCCCGAG
This sequence comes from Solirubrobacterales bacterium, assembly GCA_035310805.1. Lineage (GTDB taxonomy): Bacteria > Actinomycetota > Thermoleophilia > Solirubrobacterales > 70-9 > DASUPK01. The sequence continues at coordinate 306 of DATGDO010000025.1, read as the reverse complement.
CGCGACGATCGACTCGGACGCTCGAACCGTCGCGTTCATGGACATCGATCCGGCCACGCCGGGGCACGCCCTGGTCGTGCCGCGGAGCCACTCGGTCGATCTGATGGAGATTGACCCCGAGGACCTGTTCGCCACCATGATCGCCGCCCAGCGGCTGGCGAGGCGGATGCAGGAGGTCCTCGACGCCGATGGCATCAACCTGATCAACGCCTGCGGGGCTGCGGCCTCACAGACGGTGTTTCACTTCCACATCCACGTGGTGCCCCGCTATCAGGATGATCCGATAGAGCTTCCCTGGATCCCCGA
>DATGDO010000024.1:0-8547 GCA_035310805.1 Solirubrobacterales bacterium | reverse complement strand
AAGCAGACGCTCTAGCCAACTGAGCTACAGCCGCGCGAGCGAGAAGTATAGGCGCGGCTTTCGGCATCCCTACCTCCCCGATCCGTCCTACAGGAACGGTGCCGGCGGCCGATAAGGCAGAAGAGGCCGGGTCTGCGAGGGCCCGGCCCTTCTATTGCGCCGAGTCGAGGGCCTCGTTGAGAAGCTCGTCGGCGCGGGTGTTGTCGCCGCGCTTGACGTGGCGGATCGACCAGCTGCCGAGGTCGCGCAGCGCATCCTTCGCCTTGGTGTGCAGCGGCCGCAGGTGCTCCTGCTTCACCTTCCAGTTGCCGCCCACCTGCTCGACGATCAGCATCGAGTCGCCCACGAACTCGACCTCGTCAGCATCGAGATCCTTCGCCAGCTCGATCCCGAGCAGGAGCGCTCGGTACTCGGCCACGTTGTTGGTGGCCTCGCCGATGGTCTCGCTGCGCTCGGCGAGCACATCACCCCCGGGTTCCGTGGCGACGGCGGCTATCGCCGCCGGACCCGGATTTCCCCGTGAGCCGCCGTCGACGTTGACGACGATCTTCAGGCCCGCACTTCCTCCTCTGAGCGGGCCTCCGAGATCACCTTTTGGGCTAGATGCGCGGGGATCTCCTCGTGCCGCGCGAACTCCATCGTGTAGTCGCCGCGGCCGCCGGTGATCTGGCGCAGATCGCGGGCGTAATCGAGCACCTCCGCCATCGGCACCTCGGCCTTGATCTCGGTCGCGGAGCCCTTCGCCTCCATGCCGAGAGGCCGGCCCCGGCGCGAGTTCAGATCACCGACCACGTCGCCCACGACGTCCTCGGGGACGGTCACGGTCAGCAGCATGATCGGCTCGAGCAGCACCGGGTCGGCCTGCTCCATCGCCTGCTTGAAAGCCATGGAGCCGGCGATCTTGAAGGCCATCTCCGAGGAGTCGACCGAATGATGGGAGCCGTCGTAGAGGCGAACCCGGACGTCCTTCACCGGATAGCCGGCGAGGGTGCCGTGCTCCATCGCCTCGGAGATCCCCTTCTCGACCGCCGGGATGAAGCCCTTCGGGATGACGCCTCCCTTGATCGCGTCGATGAAGTCGAGCCCCGTCTCGGACTCGCCCGGCTCGAGCTCGATATGGCAGTCGCCGAACTGCCCGCGCCCGCCGGTCTGCTTCTTGTAGCGGCCGTGGGCCTTGGCGGCCCTGCGGATCGACTCCAGGTAGGGGACGCGCGGCGGGTGCAGGTTGATCTCCGCGCCGAAGCGCTCCCTCATCCGGTCCGTGATCACCTCGACGTGGACCTGGGTGAGCCCGGCGATGATCTGCTCCCCGGTTTGGGCATCGCGGTGGACGTCGAGGGTCGGGTCCTCCTCCTCGAGACGGCGTATCGCGCTCGCCGCCTTCTCCTCGTCGCCCTTCGTCTTGGGCTCGAAGGCGAATGCCATGACCGGGGCGGGCAGGTCGAGCGGCGGGAACGAGATCTTCGCGTCCTTTTCGGCGAGGACGTCGCCGGCACGCGTCTCCTTGAGCTTCGCCACCGCACCGATGTCCCCCGCCCCCAGCTCGGTGGCCTGCTCGTGCTCCTTCCCCTGGGAGACGAGCAGCTGGCCGATGCGCTCCTTGGCGCGCCGGCTCACGTTGGTCACCTGGGAGTCGCCCTTCAAGAGGCCCGAGAAGACGCGAAACAGATTGAGGCGACCGGCGTAGGGGTCCGCGAGGGTCTTGAAGACGTAGGCGACCAGCTCGCCCTCCTCATCGGGCGAGATCTCGATCTCCTCCCCCTCCTCGCCGACCGCGGTGATCGCCCCCCGCATCGCTGGCGAAGGCAGGTCCTCGACCAGCGCCTCCAGCAGGCGGCTGGTGCCGAGGTTCTTGGTGGCGATGCCGCAGGTGACGGGGAAGATCCTGCCGTCGGTGACGCCGCGCTTCAGCACGGTGACGATCTCGTCGTGGTCGATCTCGCCGCCCTCCAGGTAGCGCTCCATCAGCTCGTCCGAGTTCTCCGCCACCTCGTCCATCAGCTTCTCGCGATACTCCTGCGCCTCGGCCTGGAGCTCCGCCGGGATCTCCTGCTCGTCGGCCGCGCCGCGGCCTTCACCCTGGGCGACGAAGGCCTTCATGTCGATCAGGTCGATCACGCCGCGCACCTCGTGCTCCGAACCGATCGGGATCTCCGTGGCCACCACGTGGTTGCCGAACGCGTTCTGCAGCGACTCGAGGGCACGGAAGAAGTCGGCGCGCTCGCGGTCGAGCATGTTGACGAAGACGAGGCGGGCGAGGCCCTCCTTGTCGGCGCGCTGCCAGAGGCGCTCCGTGTGCACCTCCACCCCCATCACCCCGTTGACCACCACGACCGCGGCGTCGGCGACCCGGAGCGAGGCGATCGTGTCGGCGATGAAGCTCGGCTCGCCCGGCGTGTCGATCAGGTTGATCTTGCGGCCATCGTGCTGGAAGGAGGCGACGGAGGCCCCGATCGACATCTCACGGGCCTGCTCGTCCGCCTCGAAGTCGGAGACGGTTGTGCCGTCCTCGACGCGGCCGAGCCGGTTGACGACGCCGGCCTCGAAGAGCAGGGCCTCGTGGAGCGAGGTCTTGCCGCTGCCGCGATGACCGATCAGCGCGACGTTTCGAATCCGGTCGGCTGCCGTGTGAGGCATGGGAACCGGACCCTATGTGAACGTCAGGCCGGGTTCAACCCGAGCTCTTCAGGAGCACTGGCATCTCCCCTCTATTTGCACCTGGGCCCGGGCTCCCGGAGCTCGAATGCCCTGTTACCTCGGCTCCGTCGGCCTTTCACCTGGACCCGGGCAGATCCTCAAGCGCGGGGATGACTGCGAGCGTACTGGCGTTGCAGCCACGACGGCTCGACTTGGGTATAGACCTGCGTCGTCGAGAGGCTGGCGTGCCCAAGGAGCTCCTGAATACTCCGCAGATCCGCGCCACCCTCGAGCAGATGTGTTGCGAACGAATGGCGCAGGGCGTGCGGTGAGGCGCCTCCGGCGATCGCCGCCTCACGGAGCCGGCGCTCCAGGCGGCGACGCACGTCCGACGGGTGAAGCCGCCTTCCGCTCTTTGAGACCAGAAGCGCGTCCTCGGAACCCCCACCCACGAGTGCGCGCCGGCCGCGCTCCAGGTAACGGCTGAGTGCAGCCTGGGCCGGCTCCCCCATCGGCACGAGGCGGGTCTTGCCGCCCTTTCCCTCGATGCGGAGCCGCTCGCCGTCGAAGTCCGGTGAGTCGATGTCGAGGTTGACCACCTCCTCGGCGCGCAACCCGCAGGAGTAGGCGAGCTCCAGCATCGCCCGGTCGCGCATCTCGAGCGGCGTTCGCGTGGGGATGCGATCGAGCAGAGTCTGCATCTCCCCACGGCTGAGGACGCGAGGGAGCTTGCGGTCGCGCTTTGGCGTGGCGACCAGGTCCGCGGGGTTCGCGCTAACCCGGCCGGCGCGAAGCAGCGTCGAGTAGAAGGAGCGGACAGCGGCGAGCTTGCGCGCCACTCCCGCCTTCGAGACCTCGCGCTCGGAGAGCAGCGCAGCGAAGCGGCGAAGGTCGCGGTGGTCGAGAGACTCCGGCGGGCGATCGTTGGCGGTTGCCCAATGGGCAAGCTGGCCCACGTCGTTCGAGTAGGCGCGGCGGGTTGCCTCGGCGGCCGAGCGGATCGAGAGGTCCCGGTCGAAGAGCCGGAGCGCGTCGCTCCAGGCAGAGCTCAGAGAGGACTCTCGCGTCGCCTCGCTCATGTACATAACTTCGCCGCGAGGCGCCTGGGCCCTGCGTGACGGGGCTGCGCTACTGGATGTAGATCGGGTCGCCGACCCGGACGCGGTCGTAGAGGTCCTCCACGTCCGGGATAGACATCCGCACGCAGCCGTGCGAGGCAGCTGAACCGAGGGAGCCCAGATCGTCGGTGCCATGGATCCCCGCCCCGTTGTAGATGCCGAGCCAGCGCGCCTTGAGCGGATCCGCCGGGCCAGGTGGGATCACCTGACCCGCCAGGCTCCCCGCCCAGGCTGAATTCGGGACGTGCCAGGAGGGATCCACCTGCTTGTCCTGGACGTGGTACAGGCCCGCCGGAGTCTCGAGACCCTGCTGGCCGACGGCGATCGTGTAGCTCCTCTTCAGCCTCAGGTGGTGATAGAAGCGCAGCGCGAAGCTGCCTCGGTCGATGTAGATGTAGCGTGGATAGGCCTGGGGGAGGTCCTTCTTCGTGACCTCGGGCTTGGTCGTGGTGACCACCGCCGGAAGGGCCTGATCGCGACCCGGCGACCGCGCGGCCTGGTTGATCACGTCCGTCATGCGGCCCTGGTCAACCGCACGCCCGGGCTCGCCCGACTCGGGCCGCAACCTGTCTCCGCTCGGGACGACGCTGGCGTTGACCGGATCCTGGTCGATCTCGTCGGCGAGCTGGTGGACGAAGTCCTTGACTGCGGACTTGTCGTAGCCGACCAGCGGCTCGAGGTCCGCGTTCACGTCACCGCCGCTGGCGTAGCGGGAGACGCGGTCGAGAATGTTGCCCTGCCTGCTGCGATCGACCGCTTCCCGCACCATGCCCTCGATGTCAGCCGTCTGGTGCAGCTGCTTCGGGCTCAGTGTGTAGTCCTTGCCCTCGTAGGTGACCACCACGGGCTGCTTCAGCGGGGCGACCACCTGGTTCTTGATGATCTTGCGGGCCTCGTCCTGGCTGCGACCGCCGATGTCGACCCCGCCGACCTTGATGCCCGGGGCGATCTGGTCCTTCTGGGAGTTGTCGTAGGCCCAGACGCCGACGGCGAGCAGCAAGCCCATGCCGACGAGGACCGCCAAGGCGATCAGGACCTTCTGGTGCATGTTCAATCTTGCGCGCACTTGCGAGCTGGATCGGGCTTCCCCCACGGCGGGATTCTACGTTTCACGGTAGCCGGGTTTCGGTCCGGGCGGCCCTCGCAACGCCAGTTGCGGTTCAGAATCCGGCGTGGTTGCGCGCATTCTAGGATGCGGCTCGCGATGTCGCCGACTCCGATCACGGCCTGATGCGGACCAAGGACCAAGTCCGCCGGGACGTCTGGAAGGCGATGGAGCGCGAGGGCGTCTCCCGCTTCCCGGGCGCTGAGGGCAGGATCCCCAACTTCGCCGGAGCCAAGCTGGCCGCCGAGAAGCTGGCGGGGCATCGCCTCTGGAAGCGCGCCAGGGTGATCAAGGTGAACCCAGACTCCCCCCAGACCCACGCCCGCCGCGTCGCGCTCGAGGAGGGCAAGACGCTGATCATGGCCGTGCCGAGGCTGCGCGACCCGCATCCCTTCCGCCTGCTCGACCCGCGGAGACTCTCGGCCAAGCAGGTTCGCGAGGCGGCGACCATCAAGGGCGCGATGCGACACGGTCGCGTGGTCGCCGAGGAGGACCTCCCCGACATCGACTTCGTCCTCTGCGGCTCCGTGGCCGTCAACCTGAGCGGAGCCCGGGTCGGCAAGGGCGGCGGCTTCTCGGACCTCGAGTACGGACTGCTGATCCACGCCGGCAAGATCGACGACCACACCACCGTCGCCACCACGGTTCACCCGATCCAGATCCTGCGCGAGCACCTGCAGACGACCGCACACGACCTGCCCATCGACCTCGTCGCCACGCCGCGCGCCGTGATCGAGCTCGAGCGTCAGTACCCGCGGCCGCGCGGGATCCTCTGGGATCATCTCCAGCCGCCGCAGATCCGGGAGATCCCGATCCTGGAGCGGATGGGGTACGCGTGAGTGATGGGAGGGCGCGCCGTGGGCGCGACCCATTTCGTGCAGGAGCGGCCCGTTTCGCCTCGGCGCGCCCCGTCTGATGCAGACGCGGGCGGCCGTGGCTGACGAGCGCGACGAGCCGGCGCCGCGCGCCGTCCGCGACGAGCTGCGACGGATCGCCTCGGACACCGCGTTCGCCTACAGGCTGGCGGCGGGGCGGATTCATCTTCCTCCCGCCACCCCGGCCGACGGACCCGACCCGTACGGCAGCCACGATCCCGGGTGGCTGCGAATCGACTGGCGTAAGCACCGTCACGAGATCGAGGTCGTGGGCGCCAGGACGAACTACGTCGAGATGGGCGAAGGGCCCCCGCTGCTCTTCGTCCACGGTCTCTCCGGCGCCTGGCAGAACTGGCTCGAGAACATCCCCCACTTCGCCCGTACCCATCGGGTGATCGCCATCGACCTGCCGGGCTTCGGCTCCAGCCCGATGCCGCCCTGGGACATATCGGTCCCCGCATACGGGCGCTTCCTGCGCGACTTCTGCGAGCGATTCGGGATCGGCCGCTGCTCGCTTGTCGGCAACTCGATGGGCGGCTTCATCGCCACCGAGGTGGCGATCACCGAGCCCGAGCGGGTCGACGACCTGGTGCTCGTCTCCGCCGCCGGCATCACCTGGGCGCAGGCCCGCCGCGAGCCGGCGACGATGCTCGCCCGCGTCGGCCAAGCGGCTGCCCCGGTCGCACTGCGCTTTCAGATGTCCGGGATCAAGCGGCCCCGGCTGCGCAAGGCGGCGTTCCAGGGCGTCTTCTACGACCCGCCCGGGCTGCGGCGCGAGATCCTCTGGGAGAACTTCGTCCCCGCGATGAAGAGCCCCGGCTACTTCGACGCGATGACGAACCTGGTCGGCTACGACATCCGCCACCGCCTGGAGGAGATCAGCGTGCCGACGCTGATCGTCTGGGGCCGCAACGACCGGGTCGTCCCGGTCCCGGCCGCGTTCTCCTACAAGAAGCGAATCGGGGAGAACGCCGAGCTGGTCATCTTCGACCGCTGCGGGCATCTGCCGCAGATCGAGAGGCCGGTCCGCTTCAACCGCGTCGTCGAGGACTTCCTGAAGAGGGCGGGGGTGCTGGGTTGATGCGAGGGCGTAGTGCGAGGGCGCTCCGACAGGAGCGACCCGTTTGTGGAGCGCGACCCGTCATGAAGTCGTTGCGCCCCGCGAGGCGCTCGAGACCGAAGCCGCGTACTTCGCCATCACCCCTCGCTCGTAGCGCGGCTTGGGTGGCTGGTAGGCCTCTACCCGCTTGGCGATCTCCTCGTCGGAGAGGTCTACGTCGAGGCGCCGGGCGTCGATGTCCAGGGTGATCTGGTCGCCGTCCTGTATCGCCGCGATCGGGCCGCCGCGGATCGCCTCGGGTGCGACGTGGCCGGCCATCAGCCCGTGGGTCGCCCCGGAGAATCGCCCGTCGGTGAGCAGGGCGACCTGATCCCCGATCCCCTCGCCGACCAGCGCGGCCGTGACCTGGAGCATCTCCCGCATCCCGGGACCGCCGGAGGGACCCTCGTTGCGGATCACCACGACGTCGCCGGGCTTGATCCCCTGCTGCTCGACCACCGCGAAGCACTCCTCCTCGGAGCCGAACACCCGGGCGGGGCCGGTGTGCTTGCGGCGCTCCTCGCCAGCGACCTTGACGACGCAGCCCTCGGGGGCCAGGTTTCCGCGCAGGATCACCAGGCCGCCGGTCGGCTTGAGCGGATCCGAGAGGGGGCGCACCACCTGCTGCGCCGGTGTCTCCTGTGTCAGGTCGGCCTCCTCGCCGACCGTCCGGCCGGTGACGGTGATCGCATCGCGGTGGAGAACGCCGGCCTCGTCGAGCCGCTTGGCCAGCACACCCACACCGCCCGCCTCGTAGAGGTCCTTGGCGACGAAGCGCCCGCCGGGCTTGAGATCACCGAGCAGCGGCGTCCGCTCGGAGATCCGGTCGAAGTCGTCGATGGTCAGCTCGATGCCCGCCTCGTTCGCGACGGCGAGCAGGTGGAGGACGCCGTTGGTGGAGCCGCCGGACATCGCGACCGTCGCGATTGCGTTCTCGATCGACTCACGGGTGATGATCTGGCTGGGGCGCAGGTCCTCGGCGAGCATCTTCACGACCAGCTCGCCGCAGTCCCGCGCCACCTGCTCACGAGCGCTGGCGACCGCCGGCACCATCCCGGAGCCCATCGGCGTGATCCCCATCACCTCGAAGGCGCAGGCCATCGTGTTGGCCGTGAACTGCGCGCCGCAGGCCCCCGCCCCGGGACTGGCACAGCCCTCGAGCTCGTAGAGGTCGTCGTCGGACATCTCGCCCGTCGCGTGCTTGCCGATCGCCTCGAAGACGTCCTGGATGGTCACGTCCTGGCCGTGCCAGCGGCCGGGCAGGATCGAGCCGCCGTAGAGCATCAGCGAGGGGATGTCGAGACGCGCCAGCGCCATCACGCAGCCGGGGATCGTCTTGTCGCAGCCCGAAAGGGCGATCACCGCGTCGAACTGGTAGCCGCGGGCGGTGAGCTCGATCGAGTCCGCGATCACCTCGCGGCTGACCAGCGAGGTCTTCATCCCCTCGGTCCCCATCGTGATCCCGTCGGAGATCGCGATCGAGTTGAACTCCAGCGGAGTCCCGCCCGCGGCGCGCACCCCCTCCTTGACGTGCTCGGCGATGCCGCGAAGGTGGAAGTTGCACGGCATCGCCTCGATCCAGGTGTTGGCGATCCCTACGGTCGGGCGGCGGAGGTCGTCGTCGCCGAAGCCGATCCCCTTCATGTAGGCGCGCGCGAAGGCCCGCTCGGGGCCGTCGAAGACGACGCTGGACCGCGGCCTGGGCGCTCCGTT
>DATGDO010000023.1:0-7151 GCA_035310805.1 Solirubrobacterales bacterium | reverse complement strand
CTGGAGCGCTTCCTGATCGCCTTCGAGGCCGCCTCTCTGCTCCTGCTGATCGCGGCTGTGGGCGCCGTGGTCCTGGCGGGGCGTCATCCCTCACCAAACCCGGGCACCTCCGGAAGCGAAGCTGAGGAGGTGCCCGGATAGGGATGGACATCACCTGGTACCTCGTGCTGTCGGCGCTGCTCTTCGCGGTCGGCGTCACCGGAGTGCTGCTGCGCCGCAGCCCGCTGGTGATCCTGCTCTGCCTCGAGCTGATGCTGAACGCGGGGAACCTCGCGCTGCTCGCCTTCTCCCGCTCGCTCGGCAACCAGGACGGGCAGGTCTTCGCCCTGATCGTGATGGTGATCGCGGCCTGCGAGGTCGTGGTCGGCCTCGGGATCATCGTCGCCGCCTACCGGCGGCGGATCCCTCTCAACGTCGACGACCTCCGCAGCCTCAGGGGCTAGAGCTTGAGCGCGACCGCGTACGGCTGGCTGGTTCTCGCCTTTCCGCTCGCCGGGACCCTGCTGATCAGCCTCGCCTTCAAGAAGCTGCCCGGACCCAGCGCCGGGTGGATCGGCACGGCGGCCATCGGTCTCTCCTTCCTGGCCTCGATCGGGATGCTGGTCAAGGTCCTCGACCTGCCGGTCGACCACCGGCAGGTCACCTCCTCGCTCTACGACTACGCGAGCGCGGCCGGGCTCAACATCCAACTCAACATCCTGGTCGACCCGCTCTCGGTCTACATGTGCCTGATCGTCAGCGGCGTCTCGATGCTGATCCACCTCTACTCGATCAGCTACCTCACCTCCGACCGCGGCTTCAACCGGTTCTTCGCCTACCTCAACTTCTTCGTCTTCTCGATGCTGTTGCTGGTCCTGGCCGGCAACCTGGTGCTGCTGATCGTCGGCTGGGCGTTCGTCGGCTTCGCATCCTACGCGCTGATCAGCTTCTGGTACCGGCGTACCACCGCCACCCGCGCCGGAATGAAGGCGTTCGTCATCAACGTGGTCGGGGACGTCGGCATGGTGCTTGCGGCCCTCTTCATCTTCAGGGACCTTGGGACCTTCGACCTGCTCCAGGTGTTCAGCAAGGCACAGGCCACCTTCCACACCAACCAGGGCGTCGTGATCGCGATCTGCCTGCTGCTGCTGGTGGGCGCGTTCGCGAAGTCCGCCCAAGTGCCCCTCCACACCTGGCTTCCGGACGCGATGGAGGGCCCGACGCCGGTCTCCGCCCTGATCCACGCCGCGACGATGGTGACCGCCGGCGTCTACCTGATCGCCCGCTTCCACCCGCTCTTCGAGATCGGACTCACGGCCGCCGACGTCGCCGCGTTCGTAGGCCTGGCCACGCTGCTGATCGCGGCGACGATCGCGCTGGTCGTCACCGACCTGAAGCGGATCATCGCCTACTCGACCATGAGCCAGATCGGCTACATGGTGGTCGGGGTCGGGATCGGCGCGTACTCGGAGGGGCTCTTCCACCTGATGACGCACGCCTTCTTCAAGGCCCTCCTCTTCATGGCGGCCGGCTCGGTGATCGGGGCGATGGCGAACCGCCAGAACATCGACCTGATGGGCGGCTTCCGGAAGGCGATGCCCTTCACTTCGGCGACGCTCCTGATCGGCGCGCTGGCGTTGGCGGCCTTCCCGCTGACCTCGGGATGGTTCTCGAAGGACGAGATCCTCGACTTCGCGGCCTACCGCGGCGGCTTCTACGTGATCTTCACCATCGGCGGGTACATCGGGGCGCTGCTCACGGCCTTCTACGCCTTCCGGATCGGCTTCCGGGTGGTCTTCGGCGAGCCCTGCGAGGAGGCCCGCGAGCTCGAGGGAGGCCACATCCACCACGCCGAGCCGGAGAATCCGGCGACGGGCGAGCCCGAGGACACCGACGTGGGCTTCCCCGGGCCCACCCACCAGGTCGCCGAGCGGGAGTGGCCGATGAAGATCGCGATGACCCTCCTGGGTTTCGGGGCGCTGTTTGCCGGGTTCGTGCAGATCCCGGGCGTCGACGATGTCGTCCACAAGTTCCTGCACGGCTCCTTCCTCGACTCGAAGCTCTACGAGCAGGGGCCGAGCACGACCGCCGCCTATCGGGGGCTCCTGATCGGCGGGCTGATCTCCGTGCTGGGGATCGCGATCGCCTACTACGCCTACCTGCGCAGGCCCGGCACGACCGCTGCCCTGATCAAGCGCTTCCCCTGGCTCCACGACCTCCTCGAGCGCAAGTGGTACTTCGACGAGGCCATCGACCTGCTCTTCGTCCGCCCGGCGCTCGCGGTCGGCCGCTTCGCCAACGCGGTCTTCGAGCGCTACGTCGTCCAGGGCCTGGTCGTCGGGGCGACCGACCTCGCCCGCGGCGCGAGCGCCGGCGTCCGCGGCGCCCAGTCCGGCTACCTGCGCTCCTACGCCCTGCTCCTGGTCACCGGCTTCGCCGGGCTCGGCCTCTACTTCCTGCTGCAGTCGTGAGGAGCGGACGGTGATCCAGATCCTTCTCTGGGCTCCGCTCGCGGCCGGCCTCGCCGCCTGCGCCGTGCCGCGAGCGGCGAGCGGCTGGGTGGCGCTGGTCGGCCCGCTGATCTCGCTCGCCCTGGCGATCGCGGTCGTCGTGCAGTTCCACCCATCGGGCGGCCTGCAGCACACCGTCGACGAGAGCTGGATCCCGACGCTCGGTGTGCGCTACCAGCTCGGGGTCGACGGGATCAGCCTCTTCCTGGTCCTGCTTACCGCCGTGCTCTGGTTCGCCGCGACGCTCTGGTCCGCGATCAACCTGCCCGAGCGCCCGCGCACCTGGTTCCTGATGTTCGGGCTCGCCGAGACGGCCGTGCTCGGAGCGTTCCTCGCGCAGGACCTGATCCTGTTCGTCCTCTTCTTCGACCTGATGCTGATCCCGTTCTACTTCCTGTTCGGCTCCTGGGGAGCCGAGCATCCGGGTCGGCCGGAGGAGGGCGAAGGGCCGATCCGCCCGCAGCCGGCGGTGATCAAGATGATCGTCTACACGCTGGTGGGGTCGCTGCTGATGCTGGTCGGAGCGATCGCCACCGGTGTCTTGGCCGCCGACGGCGGCCCGGTCGACTTCTCGATCCAGCACCTGGCCGCCAACCCGCTTGGGAGCGGCAGCCAGTACTGGATCTTCTGGTTCTTCGCGGCGGCCTTCCTGGTCAAGATGCCCGCCTTCCCCCTGCACGGCTGGATGCCGGACGCCTACCGGGTCGCTCCCCTCCCGGCACTGGCGATCTTCTCCGGCGTCCTCTCCAAGGTCGGCGCCTACGGCTTCTTGAGGATCGTGCTGCCGATCTTCCCGGCGGCGACCACCCACTTCCAGGAGGTGATCCTGCTGATCGCCGTCACCTCGATCCTCTACGGCTCCGTGATGGCGTTCAGCCAGAGCAGCGCCCGGCTGATCGCCGGGTACTCCTCGGTCGCCCAGCTCGGCTTCATCACGCTCGGCATCTTCAGCCTGCGCGCCGACGGCGCGGACGGCGCTGTCCTGCAGATGGTCAACCACGGCCTCGTCGTGGCGCCGCTGCTGCTGATCGTGGTGGTGCTGGCGGCCCGCGCCGGTGGTGACGACATCACCAGGATGGGCGGCCTGGCGATGAGGGCGCCGGTGCTCGCCGCCATGTTCCTGATCGTCACCATGGCCCTGCTCGCGATCCCCGGCTCGTCCAACTTCGTCGGCGAGTTCTACATCCTCAACGGCATCTTCCAGGCGAAGATCGTCTACGCCTTCGTCGCCGCGATCGGCATCGCGCTCGCCGCCTACTACGCCCTCCGCCTCTACCAGCAGGCGATGCACAACCGCAAGCCGGAGGGGATCGAGTCCCGCGAGGTCGGACTGCTGCGCGGGATGGTGATCGCGGGCCTCGTCGCCTGCATCGTCGCGCTGGCTCTGTGGCCTGGCCTGATTCTCGATCGAGCCGACCACTCCGTGGGCACTCAGCTTCCCTCCGCGCAGCAAACCTCGACGCAGGTGGCTGAGCGATGAGCTTCAACGCCCCCCACGTCGACTACGCCGGGCTCTCGCCCGTGATCGCACTGACGGCGGGGCTCTGCATCGTGCTGCTGGTGGGGCTTCTCCCGCGGCTCGGCCGCTTCAGGATGGCCGGCCTGACGATCGCGGTGCTCGCCGCGACCGCCGGCCTCGCGATCTGGCAGTGGGGATCGAACGAGGACCTGGTCGCCGGGGCTCTACGGCTCGACGCCTTCGGACTCGCGGTGACCCTGATCGCCTGTCTCGCCGCTGCCATCGCCGTCCTCTTCTCGATCCGCGAGCCCGCGGCCGAGGAAGCCGGCCACGGCGCCTTCTACACGCTGCTGCTCGGCTCGGTCCTCGGCATGACCCTGATCGCACAGGCGCAGAACCTGATCGCCTTCTTCGTCGCCCTGGAGCTGCTCTCGATCCCGCTCTACGTGCTGAGCGCGTCGGCCCGCCGCGAGGAGCGCTCGCTCGAGTCCGGCCTCAAGTACCTGATCATCGGCTCGATCGGCTCCGCCACGCTGCTCTACGGGTTCGCGCTGCTCTATGGCGCCTCGGGCTCGACCGACTTCTCCGGCATCGCCCGCGCCCTCGGGCCGGGCGGCAACGGCAACGACACCCTGGTGCTGATCGGCACCGCGATGGTCGCCACCGGCCTCGCCTTCAAGACCTCGCTGGCGCCCTTCCACCAGTGGACGCCCGACGTCTACCAGGGCGCCCCCACGCCGATCACCGCGTTCATGGCCGTGGCCACCAAGGCCGCCGCCTTCATCGCGCTGGCCCGTCTCTTCGAGGTCGCGCTGGGCCCGATCGCACACGACTGGAAGCCGGCGCTGGCGGCGCTGGCGGTCGCCTCGATCGCGATCGGCAACGTCGGGGCGCTCAGCCAGGACTCCATGAAGAGGCTGATGGGCTACTCCGGCATCGCCCAGGCCGGCTACATGCTGGCCGGCGTCGTGGTCGCGACCGAGACCGGCCTCAAGGCGCTGGTCTTCTACCTGGCCGCCTACACGCTGATGAACCTCGCCGTCTTCGCCGTCGTGCTCGCGCGCGAGCGGGAGACCGACCGCGGCGACGACATCGAGGCGCTCGCCGGGATCGGCGGCTCGCGCCCGCTGCTGGCGTGGCCGCTGACGATCGGGATGCTCGCCCTCGCCGGGTTGCCCGGCACCAGCGGGTTCATGGGGAAGCTCTTCCTGATCGAGGCGACCGTCGACGGCGACTACACCTGGCTCGGCGTCGTGATCGTCGCTGGGACGATGGTCTCCCTCGCCTACTACCTGCGTGTGGTTGCCGCCGTCTGGATGAGGCCCGAGCCGACGGCTACGCCGGCAATGCCCGCGATCGCGGGTGCGTCGCCGGACGCACCCGGCGATGCTCGCTCGGAACAGGTAGCCGGCACTACCAATCCGGTAGCAGGCGCTGGCGGGTCCGCGACCAGCACCAAGGGCACCGGCCGCTGCCCGCTGATCGCGGGCTCGGCCCTGCTCTGCGGCGCGGCCACCGTGGTCTTCGGCGTCGCGCCCTCGCCGCTGATCGACTGGGCCTCCCACGCGGCCTCGTCGCTGGCGACCACGCTCGGCTGAGCGTCCGGCCTCGTCTCCTCCCTTCCGCGAGGATGGCCCGCCATGGGCGTCCTCCTCACCATCGCCGCGATCGTCCTCTCCGGATCGGCCGGGATCGCCGCCGAGCGCCGCTGGCCCGCCCAGGCGGTCGGCTGGGCGCGCCGCTCCCTGGTGATCTCGCTCTACACGCTGATCCCGTTCGTCGTCTTCTTCAACATCGCGCGGATTCACCTGAACGCCGACCTCGGCGGCGGCCTGGTGATCGGCTGGATCGCCATCCTGATCGCCGCCGGCCTGGCCTGGGTCACGGGTCAAGGGCTGTTGCGGCTGCAGCGCCCGTCGACCGGGACGCTGATCACGGGCACCCTCGTCCCCAACTCCGGCTACCTCGGCTATCCGCTCTGCGCGTCGCTGCTCGGCTTTCACGCGCTCGGAGAGGCGGTCGTCTACGACGTGGTGGTCTCCGGTCCCTGCCTGCTGCTGCTGGGCTTCGGCGTGGGCGCCAGCTTCGGCCGTCGCGCCGGCGAGGGCGTCAGGGCCCGAGTGATCGCCTTCTTCACCCGCAACCCACCGCTGTATGCCGCAGTCGCGGCCTTGATCGCCCCGGATTCGCTCGCCCCCGGCGTCCTCGTCGACGTCTCGCGAGGCGCGGTGATCGCCCTGCTCCCGATCGGGTTCTTCGCGGTCGGCGCCGTGCTCGCAGAGGAGGTCGAGGAGAGGACGCTCGAGTTCGGCTCGCCTCTGCAGCCGCCGCTGGGCTCGGCGATCCTGCTCCGGCTCGTCGTCGCTCCAGGCCTGCTCCTGGCCTTGTCCCTCCCCTTCATCGACCTGCCGGGCCCGTACCTGCTGCTGGCCGCGATGCCCTGCGGCGTCAACACGCTGCTGGTCGCCCACGTCTACGGCCTCGACTCGAGGCTGGCTGCGCAGGCCGTCGCCTGGACGACGGCCATCGCGGTCGTTGCGGCTTTGATCGCCCAGTCGATCTGGGGGTAGTTCTAGGATGGCCAGTCCGTGCGCTACCCGGTCGAGGAATTCACAGAGGAGGAACGGAAGCTCCTCGCCCCCCACTTCACCAACCTCGACCGGCCGGTCTTTGCGCTGGTCAACCTGCCGGAGACGATCAAGGGGGCCCTCTTCGCGCGCTACTCCCGCTACGCCGGGACACTGCGCCGCCTCTACCTCGATGAGTTCGCCGCCGACGTCCCTGAGGGCGGCCGCCCGTTCGAGGGCGAGGAGGGCGAGCGGGCGGCAGGGCTCTACGAGCGAGTCTTCATGGGCTACGGCGACGACTCGATCGCCCAGGTTGGCGGGGCGCACGTCGCCTGCGAGTGGGTCTCCAACGTCCTCACCAAGGTCCTTCAGCGCGGCAGGCTCGCGGCCTATCTGGAGCAGTCCACCCGCTACATCGCCTACGACCAGCCCCTGCCCGAATCGGCCGGCGGCGGGCACCGCTTCTACCGCGACGACGAGCTCGGTCCCGAGTACGCCAAGGCCATGGACGAGATCTTCGGAATCTACTCGCGCTCCCTCGCGCAGGTGAGCGAGTGGGCCGCGGAGCGTTGGCCCAGTGGGGACGAGCCCGAGGCGGCCTGGGAGCGCTCGATCAGGGCCAAGGCGCTGGACCTG
>DATGDO010000022.1:0-7533 GCA_035310805.1 Solirubrobacterales bacterium | reverse complement strand
AGCGGATGCGCGCACCCGGCTTGGCGATCAGCTCGACCACCGCGGAGTGCAGCGAGTCGCCCGAGTACGTCGGGGCGGTGCAGCCCTCGACGTAGTGCACGTAGCTGCCCTCGTCGGCGATGATGATCGTGCGCTCGAACTGGCC
Source organism: Solirubrobacterales bacterium (assembly GCA_035310805.1). Classification (GTDB taxonomy): domain Bacteria; phylum Actinomycetota; class Thermoleophilia; order Solirubrobacterales; family 70-9; genus DASUPK01. The sequence continues at coordinate 7,388 of DATGDO010000022.1, read as the reverse complement.
CATGTTCTCCGTGTTGATGCGGAAGTAGGCCTGCAGCGGCATCTCGACGTGGACGCCCGGCGGCACGTAGACGAACGAGCCGCCCGACCACACGGCGCTGTTCAGCGCGGCGAGCTTGTTGTCGTTCGGGGGGATGATCGTCCCGAAGTACTCCTTGACGAGGTCCTCGTGCTCGCGCAGGCCCGAGTCCATGTCGAGGAAGATCACGCCCTGCTTCTCGAGGTCCTCGCGGACCTGGTGGTAGACGACCTCCGACTCGTACTGGGCGCCGACGCCGGCGAGGAACTTGCGCTCCGCCTCCGGGATGCCGAGGCGGTCGAAGGTGTTCTTGATGTCCTCGGGGACCTCGTCCCAGTCGCGGCTCGCCTTCTCGGAGGCGCGTACGAAGTAGTGGATGTCGTCCCAGTCGATCTGGTTGAGGTTGCCGCCCCATTGGGGGGTGGGGCGCTCGAGGAAGTGCTCGAGGGCCTTGAGGCGGAAGTCCCGCATCCACTGGGGCTCGTCCTTGTACTCGGAGATCGACTCGACCACCTCCCGCGAGAGGCCCTTGGGCGCCTTGTAGGCATAGCCCGACTCCGGGTCGTGGAAGCCGAACTTCTCCTTGTAGTCGGCGTTGATGCCGGCGAGCTCCCGCTCCTCGGCGGGGCGCTCACGTGCTGCGGTCTCGGGCGTGGCCATCAGGAAACCTCCAGCTTCACGGTGTCGTCCTCGATCGCCACCGGGTAGGTGGTGACGGGTTGGTAGGCGGGGAGGGTCTTGGGTCGACCGGACGTGAGGTCGAACAGCGACCCGTGGCGCGGGCACTCCACGGTACAGGCGTCGGCGTCGAAGGGGCCCTCGGCAAGCGGGCCGTCGTCGTGCGAGCAGCGGTCCTCGATCGCGTAGAGGCTGCCGGCGCAGTTGAAGACGCCGATCTTGGCGCCGTCTGGGCCGTCGACCAGCTTCATCTCGCCGCTCGGCAGCTCACCCGCGGTACAGACGTCGATCTGTTGCTTGGTGCCTTCGGTCACGTTATTCCTACCCGCGAAGTCGGATTTTAGCGATCCCGCCCGATCGCCGATGCCTCCGAAGTGTGCAGATGCCCGCGGCGGCGCGGGTCCGGTCGGAGATTCTCCTGGCTCCGGTCCCGCTGAGGGTCCTCGGCGTTCCCCGCCTCGAACCCCTCGCACACCAGGTTTGCTCGACCACCTGACCCCGGCGGTCGAGCGTCACGCGATCGACCGCCACGGGGACCGGCTACTCGACGCCCCCCGCGGCGTAGTCGGCGAGGGCCATGACGGTGAGTTGCGGGTTGACGGTGACCGAGGAGGGGAAGACGCTGGCGTCGCAGACGTAGACGTTCTCCATGCCGTGGACGCGGAAGCGCTCGTCGACGACGCCCTTGTCCGGATCTCGGCTGATCGCGTTGCCACCCTGAGGGTGTGAGGTGTGCAGGCCGATGTCGGTGTTGTCCCGGACGATCTCGTCGAGCTCGTCGAGCTGCTCGATCGAGGTGTAGGAGCGGAACCCGAAGGTCATTGGCATGACTCGCTTGGCGCCGCTCGCGAAGTGGATCCGCGCCGCCAGCTTGTTGCCCTTGATGATCAGCTTCAGGTCGGACTTGGAAGGCTCATAGGAGAGCCTCATACCCCTGCCGAACAGGCCGGGCCGCACCCTGCCGTCGCGCTGCGAGCCGACCACCACGCCGATGCAGCTCAAGTGCGCGTAGCGGCGCATGTTGTGGAAATGGTCCGAGAACCAGCCCGGCATCAGGAGCGCCTGGGCTCCGACGGGGTTGAACCAGGACTCGAGGATGAGCTGGTCCTCTCCGGTGGGCCTGTACCCGTGGGTGATCTGGAGGCCGTCGTACGAGTTGAGCTCCTCGTCGAACTCGGCCGTCAGCGGCGCGCCGACGTTGAACGACATGTTCCTGCCGACGAGCCGCCCGCCCAGGCCGCTGCGCTGCAGCAGGAGGCTCGATGCCACGGCGCCACCGGCGACGACGACGGCGTTGGCCGCGACCCGCAGCGAGCGTCCGTCCGAGAGGCTGCAGCCGACTGCGGTCGCGCGCCCTCCCCTCGTCTCGATCCACTCGGCGAGGCATTCGCTGAAGATCCGGACGGAGCCGGGGAAGTCGTGCTGGGCCCGCGGCAGGATGTTGTCGAGGGCCGAGAGCTTCTTGCCGTAGGCACAGCCGATGTTGCAGTAGCCCGAGCCGAGGCAGTCCTTGATGTTCGCGTCCACGACGCCGCCGTCGCCGTCGAGACCCAGCTCGCTGATGCCCTCCGCCATCTTGTCGCCGCCGCCCTCGAGGTACTTGTTGTCCTCCTGGCCGTAGACGGGCAGCCACTCCCGCAGCCGCGCGAACGACTTCATGAAGCGCTGCTCGTCGAGTCCCGCGTCGAGGCCCCCCGGATCGTTCCAGCGCTGCAGGGTGCGCGGCGGGATGTCGTAACAGACGGCGTTGTTGACCACCGTGCTTCCGCCAACGCACTTGCCTTGCAGCACCTGGAAACGGGCATCCGTCGACATCTGCATGCCGCCGTCGGAGTAGAGGTTCGAGAACTGGACGCGCTCGTCCTCGGTGAAGTCCCGCGGGTTGACGTACTTGCCGCCCTCGAGCAGGACCACCTCCCGCCCCGCCTCGGCGAGCCGGTAGGCGAGCACCGAGCCGGCCGCGCCGCTGCCGACGATCGCGAGGTCGGCGGTGATCCGGTCGGCGTCCACCTCATTCGGCTGGCTGACGTCCAACGTCGCCAACTTGCCGACCTGCTTGATCGCCTTGGGGTAGCGCTTGCGCTTGGAGAACGGCACGTACCCCGTCGAGCCCGCCGTGCGCGGATCGGGGTAGTAGCCGATGATCGTCATCTGCTGGGCGCCGGTGAGGATCGACTGGGAGAACTTCCGGAGCCAGTTCGGGAGCCGGCGTTCGACCACGTCCGCGACGAAGCAACGCTCAACGAACGCCAGCCTGCGATCCGGCGACATCATCGCGAAGGGCGGGCGCAGGCGGAAGAGGGGATAGATCGAGAGGATCGAGAAAGCGGCTCCGGCCTTCCACTTGTCGTGTGCGCTGAACGAGTAGAGGTAGTCGTCGATCCCGGCTGCGACCTCCTCCGGCGTCAGCGCCTCCTCGGGGCCGATCACCAGGACCTCGGCCAGCGCCATTGCCGTCGTGTGCTGGTGGGGCCAGAGGTATTTGAGCCCGTAGCGGGCCTTGGCGGCGGAGTGGTAGAGCAGGGAGACGATGAGGACCACGAGGCTCGCCCCCGCCACCCAGATCAGTAGCTGCAGCGTCGCGCTCAGGTTCGTGCCGGCGGGCGCCCCGAAGGTGTTGGCGACGCTGTCGTGATTGCCGAAGGCGAGCATGAGCAGCAGCGCCGCCACGATCAGGACGTGGCCCATGATCACCAGCAGGGTCGCCCAGCCGTTCTGGCGCACGTTCCCGGCGGCGATGAAGCAGAGCACGCAGAAGAGGCCGTCCTTGGCGAACGAATTGGCAACGAACGGGAACTCGGCGGGACCGAACAGGCCCAGCACCGGATAGACGACCGCCTGCGCCAGAAAGAGCACGACGAAGATGCGCAGAACCAGCTCCAGGCGCCGCTCCTGGGCTGTCAGCTCGGAGGGCTGCACCGGCTGCCCTAGGTCGCCTCTGCGGCGGAGTCCGTCGCCTCCGCCGAGCTGGTGCCCCGGATCGCGCTCAGCGCGGCGTCGCGATCGTAGTACTCCCGGACCCGCACGCAGGTCCCGTCCTCGAAGTCGAAGACCTGGATCACCCGGTCGGAGATCTCGAGGCCGCTGTGCTCGCCGCGGCCCTGGCGCCGGGCGACGACGACCACCGACTGTCCCGCGTCGAGCATCTCCTCGACCTGGAAGTTGAGCTGTCCGACGGCTGCGCGCCACTGCGCCCAGTAGCGCTCGACCCCCTCATACCCGTGATAGGTGCCGGGGTCGGGATCGTCGGAAGGAGTGATCCACTCGACGTCCTTGGACATGTGCTCGAGCACCCATCCGCGGTCGCCTGAGTTCCAGGCGTCGTAACCCTTCTTCACCAGCTGTACGAGCTCAGCCGACATCTCCTTCCCCCACGGTCAGTATCCCACCAATCCGCTGCAACGAGGCTGGAAAAGCCGAATCGAAAGGGCTTCGCATGAAGGCGATTGGGGACTCGACGTCGGCCGGGTGAGGTGCGGATCCGCGCTCTCCCCGGCGAAGCGGATCAGATGGACGCCGCCTCGGCGGGGTCCCCTCGCTCGCCCTCGTCCTCCCAGTCGGCGGCCTTGCCGAGGCTGGCCCCCTTGACGACCTTGAGCCCGAGCATCGCGCACTTCATCCGGGTGGCCGAGATGTCGATTCCGAGGAGGTCGAGGACGAAGTCCTTGGGCAGCGCGAGGATCTCCTCGCGTGTCATCCCCTCGAGCTCGTCGGCGAGCAGTGAGGTGGCAGCGGTCGAGATCGCGCAGCCCTGGCCCTCGAAGGCGACCTCGGAGACCTTCCCGCCCTCGTCGAGCTTGAGGAAGACGTGCTGCTCATCGCCGCAGAACGGATTCGAGTCCTCGAACTCGAGGTCGAAGTCGTCGAGACGCCCGAAGTGGTGCGGGCGCTTGTAGTGCTCGAGGATCTGGTCTCGGTAGAGCTCGTCCATGATCAAACGGGTCACTCCCAGGTTCGCCTAAGGAGAGCCCTCGCACATACCGTAGCTAGAGCTCGAAGACGCGCCGGGTGTCCAGCAGCCCGTCGACGAGCCGGTCGACCTCGGCGCGGGTGTTGTAGACGGCCAAGCTGGCGCGGGTCGTCGCCGGAACGCCGAGCCGCTGCATCAGGACCTGGGCGCAGTGGTGGCCGGCCCGCACGGCCACCCCGTGACGGTCGAGGATCTCGGCGACGTCGTGGGCGTGCACGCCTTCCATGGCGAAGGAGATGATCCCGCCGCGGTCGTCGCCCGCCGGCGGGCCGAAGACCGTCAGCCCGGGCACCTCGGCGATCCGCTCGAGGGCGTAGGAGGTCAGCTCCAGCTCGGCGCCGTGCACAGCGGGGAGCCCGAGCTCCTCGAGCCACCGGATCGCCGCGCCGAAGCCGATCGCCTCGCCGATCGGAGGGGTGCCTCCCTCGAATTTCGCGGGCAGGTCCGCCCAGGTGATCAGGTCCCTCGTGACCTTGCGGATCATCGAGCCGCCGCCGACGAAGGGCGGCATCTCTTCGAGCAGCTCGCGGCGCCCGAAGAGGGCGCCGAGCCCGGTCGGGCCGTACATCTTGTGGGCGGTGAGCGCGTAGAAGTCGGCTCCCAGCTCCGCCATGTCGAGCTCGAGCTTGGGCGCGGCCTGGGCGCCGTCCACGACGAGCAGCGCCCCGGCGTCGTGCGCCAGGCGGGCGATCTCCGAGATCGGGTTGATCGTGCCGAGTACGTTCGAGACGTGGGCGACGCAGACGAGCTTCGGCTCCCGCTCGAGGAGCGCGGCGAACGCGTCGAGGTCGAGCCGGCCCTCGTCGGTGACCGGTGCCCAGTCCAGGTGAGCGCCCCTCTCGTGGGCCGCCTGGTACCAGGGGACCACGTTCGAGTGGTGCTCCATCTCGGTCAAGACGATGCGGTCGCCCTCCGCGAGGTTGGTGCGGGCCCAGGAATAGGCGACCAGGTTGAGCGCCTCGGTCGCGTTGCGCGCGAAGATCAGCTCGCGGCGGTCGGCGCCGAGATGTGAGGCCAGTGTCTGCCTTGCGCCCTCGTACAGCCCGGTCGCCTCCTCCGAGAGCGTGTGAACGCCCCGGTGGACGTTCGCGTTCTGCTCGCGCCAGTAGCGGTCGAGCGTCTCGATCACCGCGAGCGGCTTCTGGGCGGTGGCCCCGTTGTCGAGGTAGGCGAGTGGCTCGCCGTGGACCTCGCGGCCGAGGATCGGGAACTCCGAGCGAATCGTCTCGATGGACCGCGGCAGGGCCGGAACGCTTGTCGCCGTCAGCTCCATCGTGAGCCCGTCTAGGCCGGGGCTCCGGCCCCGAGCTCTTCCTTGATCCAGCCGTAGCCCTTCTCCTCGAGCTGCGCGACGAGCTCGGGGCCGCCCTCCTTGACGATGCGGCCGTCGTAGAGGACGTGCACGGCGTCGGGCTTGATCAGGTGGAGGATGCGCTGGTAGTGGGTGATGATCAGGACGCCCATCCCGGGCCCGGCGAGCTTGTTGACGCCCTCGGCGACGATGCGCAGGGCGTCGATGTCGAGACCGGAGTCGGTCTCGTCGAGCACCGCCATCTCCGGCTGCAACATCGCCAGCTGGAGGATCTCCATCCGCTTCTTCTCTCCGCCGGAGAAACCTTCGTTGACGTAGCGCGAGGAGAAGTCCCTGGGGATGTTGGTGAGCGCCATCGCCTCCTCGGTCTCCTTGCGGAAGTCCTTGAGCTTCACCGGCTCCTCGCCGGCAGCCTCTCGATGCGAGTTGACGATCATCCGCAGGTACTTCGCCACGGTCACACCGGGAATCGCGACCGGGTACTGGAAGGCCATGAAGAGGCCCATGCGGGAGCGCTCGTCCGGGTCGGCATCCGTGATCTCCTCTCCCTTGAAGGTGATCGTCCCCTCAGTCACCTCCAGGCTGGGGTGGCCCATGATCGCGTTGGCGAGCGTGGACTTGCCGGAGCCGTTCGGCCCCATGAGCGCGTGGATGCTCCCCTTCTCGACGTCGAGGCTGACGCCCTTGAGGATCTCCTTGCCCTCAGCGGTCACATGCAGATTGCGGATCTCGAGCTCTGCCAATTCGACTCCTAGATCTGTTTACGTTTTCGCTACGCCGCGTTGACGGCGGCGGCCCTCGATGAAGACGCGGCAGCGTGCTGTTCGGCAAACTCCACCAGCTCGGCCAGCGTCGTGCCGGCGAGCGCCTTGGTGACACCGCCCTGCACGCGGGTCCAGAGAAGCTTGGTCGCGCAGGCGCGGTCTCCGTCGCTCTCATGCGAACAGAAGACCTTGCCCTCGGGGTCCGGCTCGAAGCACTCCATCGGCGCGATCGCGCCCTCGAGCGCCTGGACCACCTCGAGCATCTCGATCTCGTCCGCGGGGCGCCCGAGGCGGTAGCCGCCGTGGGCGCCGCGCTGACTCTCGACCAGCCCGACCTTGCGCAGCTTGGCGACGAGGTGCTCGAGGTAGGAGAGCGGCAGGCGCTCCGACTCGGCAACCGCGCTGAGCGCCACCGGGGCGCCATCCTCCTGGCGGCCCAGCTCGACCATCAGCCGCACGCCGTATTCGGCTCGGGTGGAAAAGAGCATCGCGGCTAAATCCTAGCGGAGTGGTCGGTTATCCCAGGTGCAAAGCTTGCCGGGTGGCTCCGGTCATTGGGCTGCTCGGAGACGTGATGCTCGGGCGCGGTGTGGGCGAGCGGATCGCGCAGGGTCGGCCGGAGGATGTCTGGTCGCCGGAGCTTCGG
>DATGDO010000021.1:0-9102 GCA_035310805.1 Solirubrobacterales bacterium | reverse complement strand
CTCAGCGCGACCGGAAAGGTGATCTTGGGAATGCTCGCCGCCCGGCCCCGGTCGGGCTACGAGATCAAGCAGCTCGTCGACAACTCGGCCCGCTTCTTCTGGGCGGCCAGCTACGGCCAGATCTATCCGGAGCTGAAGCGGCTTGAGGACGCCGGCCTGGTGGTCGGCAGCGACGCGTCTCAGGGTGCCCGCCAGCGGACTGTCTACCGGCTGACCGCGCAGGGGAAGCGCGCGGCGAAGGACTGGATCGCGCGAGCGCCGGAGGTCTTCGAGCTGCGCGACGAGGGCCTGCTCGCCCTCTTCTTCGCCGGGGTGATCGATCCGTCGCGCGCCGCGGAGATCGCTCGCCGGCGCTCGGAGGTGGCCGCCGAGAGCGCCGCCGAGCTGAGGCGCCTCGAGCAGACTCTCGAGGACGGGAACTCGGAAGGGCCGAAGGCGAGTCCGGATCAGGGCTCGCTCACGGTGCTCCGCTACGGCATCGAGATGAACGAATGGGCGGCCGACTGGTTCAAGCGTGCGGCCGAGGATCTGGAACGAGGGTAGAGATGTTCGATCGACTCGCATCGCTGGCTCAGCGTCGTGGGAGGCGCGTCGTGATCACCGCCGCGGTGCTCTTCGTCGCCGCAGGCGCATTGGGGGGCGGCGTCGCCAGCCACCTCGCGCCCTACGGCGCCGACGATCCGGCGACCGAGAGCGTCAAGGCGGGGGACCGCCTCGAGGCCGACGGCTACCGCCAGGCGAGCGTGATCGTCCTGGTCCAGAACGTCTCGCCGACGAGTCCCGCCGGAGAGCGGCGGATCAGGGAGCTCGAGGGCGAGCTCCGGGCGGACCGGGACATCGCCTCGGTGGCGAGCTACCTGGAGACCCGGAGTCCGGACTTCCTCTCCCGCCGCGGCGACGCGACCTACCTCGCGGTCGCGCTGAAGCCCACCGACGACAAGGAGCAGCAGGACGCGGCGAAACGGATCGCCGCCAGCCTCGAGGGTCGCGCCGGGGTCTCGGTCGGCGGGATCGCGCTCGCCCAGGAGCAGGTCAACAAGCAGGTGGAGAAGGACCTGCGGACGGCCGAGTTCCTCGCCTTCCCCCTCCTCTTCCTGCTCTCGCTGCTCTTCTTCCGCAGCGGGGTCGCGGCGCTGCTCCCCCTGCTGATCGGGGGGCTGGCGATCGTCGGCACCTTCCTTCTGCTGCGCCTCGCCAACGAGTTCGTCTCGGTCTCGATCTTCGCCCTCAACCTGACCACCGGGCTGGGACTGGGGTTGGCGATCGACTACAGCCTGTTCATAGTCTCGCGCTACCGCGAGGAGATCGCGAAGACCGGACCGGGTATCGATGCCATGCGGCGCACCCTGAACACGGCGGGTCGGACGGTGCTCTTCTCCTCGATCACGGTCGCGGTGGCGCTCGCCTCGCTGCTCGTCTTCCCGCAACGCTTCCTCTACTCGATGGGGCTGGGCGGGTCAATGGTGGCTTTGCTCGCCTCCGTGATCGCGCTGACCGTCCTCCCCGCAGTGCTCGCCCTGCTCGGCAACCGGGTGAACGCGCTGGCGCCGGCGTTTCTGCAGATGCGGGCCGAGCGAGATGCGCGTCACGCGCAGGAGGGCTTCTGGTACCGGCTCTCGCGGTTCGTGATGCGGCGACCGATCGGGGTCGCGACGGCGACGGCTGCGCTGCTGCTCGTCCTCGGCATCCCCTTCTACTCGCTCAAGTTCACCTCCGTGGACGCTCAGGTGCTCCCGGAGAGCGCGAGCGCCCGGCAGGTCGACAACGTCATGCGCGCTGAGTTCCCGCCCTTCCGCGACACGCCCAACCAGCTGCTGGTCGAGCGCGCCACCCCATCCTCCCTGGAGGCGATCAGCCGCGAGGTCTCGCAGGTGAAGGGCATCGTCGAGGTGCAGCCGCCCCGGCAGCTCGGGAACGGCGACGCCGTCATCCAGGCGTACTCGGACAGCAGCTACATCTCCGACAGGAGCCGCGAGGCGGTCAAGACGATCCGCGACCTACCGGTCCCCGCCGGCTCGCAGCTGCTCGTCGGAGGCGCCGCCGCCCACTTCGTCGACCTGCAATCGAGCCTGGCGTCACACGGGCCGATCGCGCTCTCGATCGTGGTCGTGGCGACGCTGATCGTCCTCTTCCTGATGACGGGCTCGGTCGTCCTGCCGGTCAAACAGCTCCTGATGAACGCGCTCAACCTGAGCGCGGTGTTCGGAATCATGGTCTTCGTCTTCCAGGACGGCCGGCTGGAGGGACTGCTCGACTACCGGGGCCAGGGCGCGCTCGAGCAGACCATGCCGATTCTGCTCTTCGCCCTCGTCTTCGGCCTCTCCACCGACTACGGCGTCTTCCTGCTCTCGCGGATCAAGGAGGCGCGGGACAGCGGGGCGAGCGACTCGGAGTGCGTCGCGATCGGGCTGGAGCGAACCGGCCGGATCGTGACGGCGGCGGCGCTCCTGTTCGCGATTGCGATCGGAGCCTTCGCCACCTCCAAGATCATCTTCATCAAGGAGAACGGCGTCGGCACGGCCCTCGCGGTGTTGATCGACGCGAGCCTGATCCGGGCCCTGCTGGTTCCGTCGCTGATGAACCTGCTGGGGCGCTGGAACTGGTGGGCGCCGAAGCGGCTGCGGCGGTTGCATTACCGCTTCGGGCTCAGCGAGGCCGGCGAAGAGTCGCCGTTGGCCGGAAGCCCAGGCTGAGCCTGAGTCCCTGGAACGGATCGCGAATCAGGCCAGTTGGCGCCGAGGGCCCCGGGTATGCTGGCGAATCGTGACCATTGCCACGGCCATCTTCCTGATCGCGGTCGGCGCGATCCTGCGCTACGCGATCAACGTCAACTCGGACGTGATCAACATCCAGACCGTCGGGCTGATCCTGATGATCGCCGGAGGAGCCGGCCTGGCGCTCTCGCTGCTCTACGAGCTGGTCCAGCAGGGCGGCCCGAAGGACCGAGACGAGTACCCGCCCCGAGGCGGCGGGTATGACGATCCGACTCGCCGCCTCTAGGGCGAACATCAGCCGGGCCTAGGCCGCCGAAGCTGAAGCTGCGCAGCGCTACGGGGCGTTGTCTGAACGTCTCGCTGCCCGACGGACCCGTGACGTCGGGGGACAGTGTGCCGTTCGGGATCGCGTCGGATCCGTTGCCGGCCCGTTGCCGCTGGCCGGCGCGCCGACGGAGTCGCCCTCGCGTTGTGACTCAGCCCAGGGAATGGCGGCCCGCGAGGGCCTTCCCGAGCGTGACCTCGTCGGCGTGCTCGAGGTCCGCGCCGACCGGCAGCCCGCTGGCGAGCCTCGTCACGGTGACGCGGTCGCGAAGCGCCTCCGCGATGTGCAAGGCCGTGGCCTCGCCGGTGGTGGTCGGATTGGTGGCCAGCACGACCTCTTCGACCTCACCATCGATGCGGTCGAGCAGCTCCGCGATCCGCAGGTCCTCCGGGTCGATCCCGTCGATCGGAGAGAGGGCGCCGCCGAGCACGTGATAGAGGCCGCGGTACTCGCCCGTCCGCTCGATGGGGATCACGTCCGCCGGCTCCTCGACCACGCAGATCACCGATCGGTCCCGGCGCGCGTCCTCGCAGATGCGGCAGCGGGGCCCTTCCGCGAGGTTGAAGCAGACCTCGCAGAGCCCCACCTTCTCCTTCACCTCGCGGATCGCTTCGGCCAGGCCCAGGGCGTCGTCGTCGTCCGCCCTCAGGATGTGGAAGGCGAGCCGCTGCGCGGTCCGCTGGCCGATACCCGGCAGCTTGGAGAGCTCGGCGATCAGCTGGCTGACCGGTCCCGCGTACATGAAGTCAGCGTAGTTGAGTGCCCGGCTTCGCCATACGCGGGGGCCACAAACACCGCCGCCGAATTACGGCCACAAGAACCGCCGCCGGATCTAGGGCATGCCCGGCAAGCCAGGCATGCCTCCCGCGATCCCACCCATCCTGCTCGCGGCCAGCTCCTGGGCCGAGCGCAGCGCCTCGTTCACCGCTGCGGTGACCATGTCCTGGAGGAGCTCGGGGTCCTCGGGATCGATGGCCTCGGGCGAGATCTTGATCTCGCGGAGCTGCATGTCACCGGTCATCGTCACCTTGACCATCCCGCCGCCGGCGCTCGCCTCGACGGTCTCGTCCTTGAGCTGCTCCTGGGCCTTCGCCATCTCGGCCTGCATCTGCTGGGCCTGCTTGAGGATCTGGTTCAGATTGGGTCCCTGTGGCATCAGCCGGTCTCACTTTCGCGCGTGTGGTCCGGGACGACCTCGCTGGCGTCGAAGTTGTCCTTGATCAGGTCGATCAGGTCCTCCTCGGTAATCGCGGCCGCCGCACTCTTGGGGGCGGCCTCCTGATTCTCCTCCTCGATCAGCTCATACGCCGGCCGCATCCGCTCGCCCGTCACCGCCGCGATCGCATCGGTCATCCGCTCGACGTTGGCGGGCGCCTCGGCCTTGCGCTTGTTGAACTTCGCCGACGAGGGGAAGCCGATCCGGAGCGTGGAGCGCTGTTCGTCGATGCCGAGGGGTCTCGCCTCGTCGAACAGGGTCGAGAGCATCGCCGAGCCGGACTCCCGCAGGTGATCAACCACCGCGGGCCAAACCTCAACGACCCCCTCGATCTCAACGGAAACGGTCGCGATGGAGCCCTCGTGCTCCGCCTGCTCCGGACTCGGGGTTGATTCCGCCTGCGGCTCGTCCACCGAAGGCGCGTCCGGGGGTGCGGTCTCAGCGGACTCCCGCTTCCCGATGGCCGGCTCGACTGCGGCGCGCGCCCTCGCGTCGTCCTCGGCGCCGGCCCTGCCCGCTGAGGACGCAGCCCCGGGCGCGCCGTCAGAGAAGCGAGCCTCGAGGGACTCGATACGGCGCAGCAGCGCCTCCTTCGACGCATCCAGGGAGGGAGTCGCCACCTTCAGCAGGGCCACCTCGAGGGTCAGACGAGGATCGTCGCCCTCGCGCATCGCCGCAACCGCCCCGCTGAGCGCATCGATCGCCCCGACCAGCTTGGCGTCAGCGATCACCCCCGCCTGCTCGGCGAGGCGCTCCGGCTGGGCGACCGTCACGGTGAAGGACTCGGGGACCTCGCCGGTCGCGCGGGCGACCAGCAGCTGCCGCAGGTGGGCGATCAGGTCACGGGCGAACCGGCCCGGATCGCGGCCGGAACGCGAGAGGCGCTCCACCGCTTCGAGCGCGGCGCGCGCGTCACCCGAGGCAAGTGCATCGGTCGTGTCGAAGAGCAGCTCGGCGTCGGCCGCGCCGAGCAGCTCGACCACCTCGTCGGTCGTCACCGACGCCCCGCCGAAGGCGACGAGCTGGTCGAGCGTGGCGAGCGCATCGCGGAAGCTGCCGGTGGCGGACCGTGAGATCAGGGCGACGGCACCGTCCTCGATCTGGATCCGCTCGGCCGCGGCGACACGGCGCACCACCTCGGCGATCTGCTCGAGGGACGGGCGCTGGAAGTCGAAGCGCTGGCAGCGGTCGACGATCGTCGCCATCACCTTCTGGGGCTCCGTCGTCGCCAGCACGAAGACCGTGTTGGGCGGAGGTTCTTCGAGCGTCTTCAGGAAGGCGTTCCAGGCCTCCTTGGTGAGCATGTGTGCCTCGTCCAGGATGTAGACCTTCCAGCGCCCGGCGGCAGGGGCGAAGCCGACACGCTCGCGCAGCTCGCGGATGTCGTCGACCGAGCGATTCGAGGCGGCGTCCATCTCGATCACGTCGAGCGAGGTGCCCGCCGCGATCGTCCGACAGGGCTCGCACTCCCCGCAGGGCGTCAGGGTCGGCCCGTGTGCGCAGTTGAGCGAGCGGGCGAGGATCTTCGCCATCGAGGTCTTGCCCGTCCCCCGGGACCCGACGAAGAGGTAGGCGTGATGGACGCGCCCCTTCTCTACCGCGTTCGAGAGGGTGCGGACGATGTGCTCCTGACCGACGACCTCCCCGAAGCTCTGGGGACGATGCCGGCGATAGAGGGAGGCTGATTCGGCCACCGATCGAGTCTATCCGGCGCCTTCCCCGTCCCCGGCCCGCCATCCTGGGGCCTCCGGAAACTCCGGGTTAGCCTTTCGGCATGGCCTGCGGGGTCCTCGGCGACGAGCTGAGCGTCCGGCTGATGGACGCTCCGGCTCCTTGAAATGGACCGTGCACCCGTCCTCGAGACGAAGCTCCCGGGCGTGTCCGCTGCGTTTGGCTCGGGCCAGGCTTGCCTGCATCACATGCCGGCTACCGCTTAAGGCTGCTTCCTTCCGGACCTGACCTGGTTCGCGGGCCCACATTGCGCAGGACCTGGCCGTCAACGCCGCCTGCGGCGGCCCGGCCCCGAAAGCCGGCCCCTTGTTCGGGGATTCAGCCCCGCTAGAGCGGATTGCGGGTGACAGGGCACCGCTAATTCCCCGCCTAGCACGGTCCTCTGCTGATGCTAGCTGCTGACGGCGGGCTCGGCCGTCACCGCCACCCGCTCGATGAGCTGGGCGGCGCGCTCGTTGCCGGGACTCACCTGGAGACGTTCTGCCACCCGCGACAAACGCCGGTGGAGATCGCGGTCGGCGAGCAGCCGATCGATCGCCGCGGGCAGATCGCCGTCTCCAAACGAGTAGGTGGGCAGCCGAGCTCCGAAGCCGGTCTCGTCGATTCGCTGCGCGTTGTCGTGCTGGTCCCAGAAGATCGGAAGCAGGACCATCGGCTTGCCGAAATGCAGGCACTCGGTGGTCGTGTTGTTGCCGCCGTGGGTGATCACCAGGTCCACGTGTGGCAGGACCGAGACCTGGGGCAGGAACTCCTCGCCCACCATGTTGTCGGCGAGCTCGTACTTGGCATGCTGCGGGCCCTTCGAGACCACGTAGCGATGCGGCGTCTGCTCGAGCGCCTCCACCAGGCTCTGCATCAGCGGCACGTCACCCGAGCCGAGCGATCCGAGGCTGACGTAGATCAGCGCCCCGTCACGGTCGGCCAGCTCCGGCGGCGGCTTCCACTCGGCATCGGTTGTCCGAACACTCGACTCCAGGTTGTGCCAGGTCGGGCCCAGGGCCCGGGCGCGCGGATAGTCCACCTCGCGCGGGTAGACGTAGATATTGAGCCAAGGGGACGTGTGGATCATCTCTCCTTCGGGAAGCGGCGGCGCGCCGCGCTCGATGCAGAACTCGCTGAAGCCGGCCTGCATCTCGTCGGTCACTCGCCGGTACTCGTCGCGGTAGCCGGACCAGGCGGACCGATCGTCGATCGGCAGGCCGGCAAAGGGCGGCGGGAGCTCCGCGTCCTTGAGCTCGAGCGGGTTGCAGGAGACAATCCGCACCCAGGGCCTTCCGCTCGCCGGAATCGCCGGGAAGGCGCAGACGTTGTCCTCGACGATCGCGTCGGGCTTCAGCTCCTCGAAGATCTCGACCAGTCGCTCGTCGACATATCGCGCGCCATCCAGGAGGGCCTCCCAGGTCGGGGCGATGAACTCGCCGAGCTGATCGAAGGTCGACTTCCGGAAGACGGGAGCGGTCTCGCGAATGAAGTCCTTCCAGAACTGACCGGGCTCCTCCGCCACCTCGGGCGGCGGCGCCAGGCGCATCAGGCGCTCCTCGAACCCCTTCTCCTCCAGGGTGCCAGCGAACGACTCCTCGATCACGAAGATCACCCGGTGCCCCGCGCGCCGCAGGACATCCCCGATGCCGATGCAGTTGTTGGTCGGCCCGAAGGCGCCCTCCGGGAAGAACACCACCGTCTTGCCCTGGACGTCCGTCATGCTCGCGCAGCGAGTCTATGCACTGTCCACCGGACGGCAGTCGATCTGGGCCGCGCCCGTTCGTCGTTAGGGTGAAGTGGCGAACCGCGCCGCCCCAGACAAGGAGATTCCGGATGAAGTACGCGTTCACCATCTACGGCGACGAGAGCCAGCGCGACAGTGCGACTCCCGAGCAGAGGCAGCAGATGAGCCAGGCCTACGGCGCCCTCACCCAGGAGATGGATGAGAAGGGGGTCCTGCTGGCCGGCGACGGCCTCTACCCTACCGCGACCGCCACCACCGTCCGCGTCCGCGACGGCGAGCGGGACGTCACCGATGGCCCCTTCGCGGAGACGAAGGAGCAGCTGGGCGGCTTCTACGTCCTCGACGTCAAGGACCTCGACGAGGCGATCGAATGGGCTGCGAAGATCCCTGGCGCGCAGTTAGGTTCGGTCGAGATTCGCCCGGTGATGATCTTCGACGAGGCCGGGAACCTGGTCGAGGAAGCGACGGCCTAGCTGGAGGCAACGCCCGAGCTGGCCGATCGCCTGTTCCGCCACGAGTCGGGACGGGCGATCGCCTCGCTGATCCGCGTACTCGGCGACTTCGACCTCGCCGAGGACGCGGTCCAGGAGGCGTTCGTCGTCGCCATGCAGGTCTGGCCCGAGCGCGGCATCCCGGACAGCCCCGGGGCCTGGATCACCACCACGGCACGCAACAAGGCGATCGACCGACTCCGGCGCGAGCGCCGGGGCACCGAGAAGCTGGAGGAGCTCGAGGCGCTCCAGCCGCCGACCTCGACCGAGGACGAGGAGCTCGAGGAGAAGCCGGTGATCACCGACGACCGACTGCGCCTGATCTTCACCTGTTGCCATCCGGCGCTCGCTCCGGAGGCCCGGGTCGCCCTCACGCTGCGCACGCTCGGCGGGCTGGCCACCCCGGAGATCGCCCGTGCCTTCCTCGTCTCCGAGCCGGCGATGGCCCAGCGCCTGGTCCGCGCAAAGCGAAAGATCAAGACGGCGAACATCCCTTATGAGGTCCCGGCGGACCACGACCTGCCGGACCGGCTGCGCTCGGTGCTCACCTCCCTCTATCTGATCTTCAACGAGGGCTACTCGGCGACCTCGGACGAGGCGCTCGTCCGGCGCGAGCTCTGCGGCGAGGCGATCCGCCTGGCCGGCACGCTGGCCCGCCTGATGCCGGATGAGGCGGAGGCGCTGGGCCTGCTGGCGCTGATGCTGCTGCAGGACTCTCGCCGCGAGGCGCGGATCGGCGCCGGCGGGGAGCTCGTCCTGCTCGAGGAGCAGGATCGTTCGCTCTGGGACCGGCGGGAGATCGACACCGGCCTCGGCCTGCTCGAGCGGGCCGCGAGGCTCGGGCCGCCGGGACCCTATGTGCTCCAGGCCGCCATCGCGGGCGAGCACGCCCGCGCGTT
>DATGDO010000020.1:0-2283 GCA_035310805.1 Solirubrobacterales bacterium | reverse complement strand
CTGAAAGTAGAGGCGGCTGCGGACAGGACTATCCGCAGAATCGGGTGGGGGCGGGGCGCGGGCCGCGAACACACGGCCAGGCGGTTAACCGCCCCTTAATCTCAAGCTCGATGGCAGAGACCGCGGCCGCGGCGGGACGGGGGGATGCGGAGGTTCGAGTCTCGTCGATTGAGCTCTTCTTCGACCTCGTCTTCGTCTTCACGATCACCCAGCTGACGGCGCTGCTGGCGAGCGCGCCGAACGGCAGGAGCCTCGCCCAGATCGTCCTGATGCTGACCTCGATCTGGTGGATGTACGCCGCCTTCGCCTGGCTCACCAACGCGGTTCCTCCCGACCGGACGGCCCTGCGCCTGCCGCTGCTGGCGGGGATGACGGCGTTCTTCGCGATCTCCCTGACGATCCCGACCGCCTTCTCGGGCGACGGGGTCGTCTTCGCCTCCGCCTACCTCGCGGTGATCGCGATCCACACCGTCCTCTACATGCAGTCGGCGCGCTGGTCGGTGGCCGGCGTGTGGAGCTTCGCTCGCATGAACGTCGTCGCGGGCGCGCTGATCCTGGCGGCGACGATCGTCGGCGGGACCCTCGAGTACGTGCTCTGGGGACTCGCCGTGCCGATCTTCGCGATCACGCCCGCCCTGGTCCCGGAGGAGGCAGGCTGGATCGTCCCGTCGCATTTCGTGGAGCGACACGGGCTGGTCGTGATGGTGGCGCTGGGCGAATCGGTGGTCGCCGTCGGGATCGGGGCCTCGGGCCTTGCGATCACCGGCGAGATGCTCGCCGTCGCGGTCCTGGGCCTGATCCTGACGGCCGAGCTCTGGTGGGTCTACTTCGGAGGTGACGACGTCGAGGCCGAGGGGGCGCTTCGCCGGATGACTCCGACGCGGCGGGAGTTCTACTTCACCAACGCCGCCTACTACTGGGCCCACCTGCTGATCCTGCTCGGGATCGTCTTCGACGCGGCGGCTCTCGAGCGGGCGATCGGCCACGCCTTCGATCCGCTGGACTTCGCGCGGGCGCTCGCGCTTGCCGGGGGCACGGCCACCTTCCTGCTCGGGCACGCGCTCTTTCGCCGCTTCCTCGACCTTCCGCTGCGTCCCTGGCGCGCCCTGGCAGCCCTGCTCGCCCTCGCGACGATCCCGCTGGGAACAGAGGCGTCTGCGCTGGCGCAGCTCGCAGCGCTGGCCGCCATCCTGGGCGCCTGCCTGGTGCTCGAGGGTGAGCCGGCGCCGAGCGTCGCGCCCGTGAGCACGTCCGATTAGGCCAGCGCGGCGCGAACGAACTCCAGGTCCGCTCGCATCTCCTTCGTGCCGCCGGGCGTCTCGACGACCACCGGAGGGCCCGCAGCCCGAATCATCTCCCGCAGCAAGTCGGCGCCGATCTCGCCCTTGCCGAGGTTGGCGTGGCGGTCGGCACCGGTGCCGGGCGGGTCCCGGGAGTCGTTCGCGTGCAGCAGGTCGATCCGCCCGACGATCGCGAGCACCCGCTCGACCGCATCGGAGAGCTCCTCACCGGCGGCGTGCGCGTGGCAGGTGTCGAAGCAGAAGCCGACGTTTGGCCCTGAACTCTCCTTCGAGACCGCCTCCCAGAGGCGCGCCAGGGCGTCGAAGCGGCGGGCGACCGCGTTCTCGCCGCCGGCGGTGTTCTCGATCAGGACGGGGACCTCAGACTCGAGCATCTCCAGCGTCCGGAGCCAGCGGCCGACGCCCTCGGCGACGCCGTCCTCCGCATGGCCGGCGTGGACGATCACCGCCGCCGCCCCGACCTCGGCGGCGGCCTCGCAGGTCTGCTGGAGGATCTTGCGTGACCCGTAGCGGACGTTGTTGCGGGGCGAGCAGACGTTGATCAGGTACGGCGCATGGACGTAGAGCGGCATCGGCGAGTCCCGGAGCTCGGCGGCGTCCTCGCGCGGCGGCGGCTTCTTCCAGCCCTGCGGATCGGAGAGGAAGATCTGGACGCAGTCAGCGCCGGTTGCCTCGGCCTCCTGAAGCGGTCGCTTGGGCGCCACGTGAGCGCCGACCATCGCCCTCTTCTTAGGCGCCATCCGGCGGGACCTGGAGGACAGGACGAGTGGCGGGGGCCAGAATCGAACTGGCGACACCACGATTTTCAGTGAAGCAGCAGGAACCCAAGATCTGGCCATGTTTGCAGGGATTTTCGTGACTGCGCCGATCCCTGAGTTGCTCTTGGTTTCCCAGCGGATTCCGGTGGGTTGGGTCACGCGGGGCCCCCTCGTGACCGAACGTCCCCTCCTCGGGCCGCTGACCGAGCGTTCGCCGAGCCCTA
>DATGDO010000019.1:0-4805 GCA_035310805.1 Solirubrobacterales bacterium | reverse complement strand
ATCCGGACGCTGTCGATCGACGCGATACAGAAGGCGAACTCCGGGCACCCGGGGACGCCGATGGCGCTTGCCCCGGTCGCCTACGTGCTCTGGCAGCGCTTCCTGCGCTTCGACCCCCAGCACCCGATCTGGCCGAACCGCGACCGCTTCGTGCTCTCCAATGGCCATGCCTCGATGCTGCTCTATTCGATGCTCCACCTGACCGGGGTGCGCGCAGTCGACCCCGACTACGAGGTGGTGGGGGAGCCCTCGGTGAGCCTCGAGGACATCAAGGGCTTCCGCCAGCTCGGCTCCCGGTGCCCGGGCCATCCGGAGTACCGTTGGACGTCCGGCGTCGAGACCACGACAGGCCCGCTCGGCCAGGGGATCGCGACGAGCGTCGGCATGGCGCTCGCTTCCAAGTGGCTCGCCGCGCGCTACAACCGCCCCGACCTCGAGCTCTTCGATTTCGACGTCTACGCCTTCGCAGGCGACGGCTGCCTGATGGAGGGCGTCTCGAGCGAGGCCGCCTCCCTGGCCGGCCATCAGAGGCTCGACAACCTCTGCTGGGTCTACGACAACAACCACATCTCGATCGACGGACACACCGAGATCACCTACGAGGACGACGTCGCCGCCCGCTTCGCCGGCTACGGCTGGAACGTCACCCGGGTCGGCGACGCCAACGACCTCGACCTGCTCACCCGCGGCTTCGAGGCCTTTCGCAGGGAGGTCAGCCGCCCGACGCTGATCATCGTCGACAGCCACATCGGCTGGGGCTCGCCCCACAAGGTGGACACCCCCGAGGTCCATGGCGAGCCGCTCGGCGAGAATGAGGTGCGCGAGACGAAGCGCGCCTACGGCTGGCCGGAGGACGCGCAGTTCCTCGTTCCCGACGGCGTGCGCGAGCACTTCGACGATGGTGTCGGCAGGCGCGGGGCCGAGCTTCGGGCCGAGTGGGAGAAGCTCTTCTCCAGTTACGGCAAGCAGGACTCGTCGCTCGCCTCCGAGGTGGAGTGCATGCAGCGCCGCGGTCTGCCCGAGGGCTGGGACGCCGCCATCCCGAGCTTCGACCCCGACGAGAAGGGTATGGCGACGCGGAAGGCCTCGAACCAGGTCGAGAACGCGGTCGCCGGCCGGATCCCATGGCTGCTCGTCGGCTCCGCCGACCTCACCGACTCGACCTCCGTCCGGCTCAAGGATGTCGACGGCGCCCGGGACTTCGAGCCCGAGAGCCGCACCGCTCGCCAACTCCACCTCGGCATCCGTGAGCACGAGTCCGCCGCGCTCTCCAACGGCCTTTCGCTCAGCAAGCTGCGGCCGGTCTGGTCGACCTACCTGACCTTCTCCGACTACGCGCGCCCCGCGATTCGCCTCTCGGCGCTGATGGAGCTTCCGGTCATCCACCTCTTCACGCACGACTCGATCGGGCTGGGGGAGGACGGGCCCACCCATCAGCCGGTCGAGCAGCTCGCCTCTCTGCGCGCGATCCCGGGGCTCGACGTGATCCGGCCCGCCGACGCCAACGAGGTGGCCGAGGCCTGGCGCGAGGCGCTCGACCGTACCCATCAGCCGGTCGCCCTCGTGCTCACCCGGCAGGACGTCCCGATCCTGGACCGCTCCCGCTACGCCTCGGCCGAGGGCCTGCGCCGGGGCGGCTACGTGCTCGCCGACCCGGACGAGGGCGACCCGGAGGTGATCCTGCTGGCGACCGGCAGCGAGGTGGCGCTGGCGGTGGCGGCCCACGAGAAGCTGATCCCCGACGGGGTCCGCTCGCGCGTGGTCAGCATGCCGTGCTGGGAGCTCTTCGAGCGACAGGAGCAGGGCTACCGCGACGAGGTCCTCCCCCCGGCGCTGACGGCGAGGGTTTCCGTGGAGGAGGCCTCTACCCTCGGATGGGACCGGTTCGTCGGTGCAGACGGGGCGAGGATCGGAATGCACACCTTCGGCTCCTCCGCACCGCTGAAGGACCTACAGAGCAAGTTCGGCTTCACCCCCGACAAGGTGGCCGAGACAGCCAAGGAGGTAATAAGTCGATGAAGGCCGACGCTAAGGAACTGATCCAGTGAAGCCCACGCAGAGACTCCACGACTTGGGCCAGAGCCTCTGGCTCGACAACATCACCCGGACGATGCTCGACGACGGGACGGAGCAGGGGTACATCAACGAGCTCTCGGTCACCGGGCAGACCTCCAACCCGACCATCTTCGACAAGGCGATCAGCAGCGGGGACGCCTACGACCAGCAGATCGCCGAGCTGCGAGAGCGGGGGATGGAGCCCGAGGACATCTTCTTCGAGCTTGCCCTCACCGACATCAAGCGCGCCGCGAAGCTCTTCGAGCCGGTTCACGGGGAGACCGATCGCATGGACGGCTGGGTTTCCCTCGAGGTCTCACCGCGGCTGGCCTACGACACGCAGGCCACGATCCAGCAGGCCGCCGACCTCCACGGCCGTGCCTCGGACAACATCTTCATCAAGATCCCGGGGACCCCGGAGGGCCTGCCTGCGATCGAGGAGTCGGTCTTCGCCGGAGTGCCGATCAACGTCACGCTGCTGATGTCGAGCGAGCAGACGATGGCCGCGGCCGACGCCTACATGAAGGCGATCGAGCGGCGGATCGAGGCGGGCCTGGACCCCGACGTCCCCTCGGTCCTCTCCCTGTTCGTCAGTCGCTGGGACGTGGCGGTGCACGACCAGGTCCCCGCCGAGATCAGGAACACCATCGGCATCGCGGTGGGCAAGCAGACCTACGCTGCCTGGCGAGGGCTGCTCGAGTCCGAGCGCTGGAAGGGGCTGGCGGAGAGGGGCGCCCGGCTGCAGAGATTGCTCTTCGCAAGCACGGGCACCAAGGACCCGGAGGCGCCGGAGACCCTCTACGTCGATGCCTTCGCGGCGCCGGACACGATCAACACGATGCCCGACAAGACCCTGCTCGCCTTCGCCGAGAGCGGGAGCGTCGGGGATCCCCTCCCCGCCGACGGCGGCGACTACGAGCAGGTCTTCGGGGCCCACCGCCGGGTCGGGATCGATGTCGACGGACTTGGCCTCCAGCTCCAGAAGGAGGGCGCGGACAAGTTCGTCAAGTCCTGGATGGACCTGCTCGGCACGATCAAGTCCGAGTCGGAGCGTCTCGTCGCCTGACTCCGTGGCCGCGCGCGGCTAGGCTGCCGCGCGTGAGCTTCGCACCGCCGCTCCGCACGCGCCCAGGCTGGGGGGCCCTCGAGCAGCACTTCGGCGAGATCAGGGACAGAAATCTTCGCAACCTGTTCGCGGAGGACCCGGACCGAGGCGAGCGGCTGGTTGCGGAGGGCGCCGGGCTCTTTCTCGACTACTCGAAGAATCGGATCACGGAGGAGACCCTGAAGCTGCTGGTCCGGCTGGCGGACGAGTCGGGCGTGGCCGAGCGACGCGACGCGATGTTCCGCGGCGAGCGCATCAATGTCTCCGAGGATCGCGCCGTGCTGCACGTCGCGCTTCGGATGCCGAGGGAGCGCTCCCTGGTGGTCGACGGCCAGGACGTCGTCAAGCAGGTCCACGAGGTGCTCGACCGGATGTCGGCCTTCGCCGAGCGAATCCGCTCGGGGGATTGGAAGGGGCAGACCGGCAAGCCGATCCGCAACGTGATCAACGTCGGCATCGGCGGCTCGGACCTCGGCCCGGTGATGGCCTACGAGGCGCTACGCCACTACTCGCGGCGCGATCTGACCTTCCGTTTCGTCTCCAACGTGGACGGCACCGACTTCGCCGAGAAGACCAGGGACCTCGACCCCGAGGAGACGCTCTTCATCATCTCCTCGAAGACGTTCAGCACGCTCGAGACGATGACCAACGCCCGGACCGCGAGGGAGTGGGCGCTGGCGAAGCTGAGCTCGGAGGATGCGATCGCGAAGCACTTCGTCGCCGTCTCGACCAATGCCGAGGGGGTCGCCGAGTTCGGCATCGACACCGACAACATGTTCGGTTTCTGGGACTGGGTCGGCGGCCGCTACTCGATGGACTCCGCGATCGGGCTCTCGACGATGGTGGCGATCGGCCCCGGGGCCTTCACCGAGATGCTGGCCGGCTTCCACGCCGTCGACGAGCACTTCGCCGAGACGCCGATCGGCGAGAGCCTGCCCTCGATTCTCGGCCTGCTCTGCGTCTGGTACGGCAACTTCTTCGGGGCGCAGACGGTGGCGGTGCTGCCCTACGACCAGTACCTGCACCGCTTCCCGGCCTACCTGCAGCAGCTCACGATGGAGTCGAACGGCAAGCACGTCACCGTCGACGGCGCCCAGGTCGACTACGACACCGGCGCGATCTTCTGGGGCGAGCCGGGTACCAACGGCCAGCACTCCTTCTACCAGCTGATCCACCAGGGCACGAGGTTGATCCCGTGCGACTTCATCGGCTTCATGCGGACGCTGAACCCCCTCGGTGAGCACCACGACCTGCTGATGTCGAACGTCTTCGCGCAGCCCGAGGCGCTCGCCTTCGGCAAGACGCCCGAGCGGGTCAGGGAGGAGGGGACCGCGGATCCGATCGTGCCCCACCGGGTGATGGAGGGGAACCGGCCCTCGAACGTGATCCTCGCCGAGCAGCTCACGCCGCGGACCCTCGGCTCGCTGGTCGCGCTCTACGAGCACAGCGTCTTCACCCAGGGTGCGATCTGGGGGATCGACTCCTTCGACCAGTGGGGCGTCGAGCTCGGGAAGGCGCTCGCGCAGCGCATCGCCCCCGAGCTCACGAGCGCCGCCGAGCCGGAGCTTGCGCACGACTCCTCGACGAACGCGCTCATCCGCCGCTACCGCGCGCTGTCCCGTCCGGAGTCGTAGAGAGGAGCGCC